>CAMZBE010000056.1 GCA_947304475.1 uncultured Clostridia bacterium | reverse complement strand
GAGGAGGTCGTGATATCCCCCGTTCCGATGTCCTCGCGAAGCGCGGTCCGGATCAATTTTTCGACGTCGTCCGACATAAGGAGTTCTTTCATGTTCGTTTTCCTTCTTTTTTATTCCCACGGGTGAAAACCTGCGTTTTCCGTTCGATCGCCCTATACCCGCAGTTTATCACGATAGATTATACACCATTTTCTTTCGGATTGCAACTCCCATTTTCGATTTTGCCGCCCCCGACGCAATCTTTTTCGGGAAACATATTGAATTAAGTTCCGTTTTATTATATAATGTAATCGGCGAACACTTCCGAAAGGGGCCGTTATGTTCAAGATTCACTGGAACAAAAAGAATACGACCGAGGCGATCTACGCCTGTGCCGTTCTTGCGATCGCATTGACCGGCATTTCGATCGTCGTGCATATCGGCGTCGTCTACGCCGCTTTGCGCGGCTTTTTGCGCGTGATCTCTCCGATCGTGTACGGTCTTTCGCTCGCATACGTCATCAACCCGCTGCTCAAATTGATCGAGAGGCGCGTGATCGGTCCGATCAAAGTCAGGAAGGCACGCATCTCCCCCATGCTCCGCCGCGTTCTTTCTCTTGTCATTTCTTATCTTATCGTCGCGCTTTTCCTGTTCCTAATCGGACTTCTGATCTTCCCGCAGATCGTGAAGAACTACGGCGTGATCGTCGACAGTACTTCGGATTTTATACAGAGCGCCATTTCGCGCCTGAGCGACTCGTTCGGCATCGAAACCGAGGAACTGATCGCTCGCGTGAGCGAGCACACCGCGTCGTTCCTTTCTTACCTTGGCACCATCGGCGGGCGTTTCGCGCTCTGGCTGCTTCTCTTCGCCGTCGGTTCGGTCATTTCTTTCTTCGTTCTGCTCCACAAGGAACATCTGCTCGCGTCGGTCAAGAAACTACTCGCCTCGATCCTAAAACCAAAACGTTTCAATTCGACGATGGAGGTCGCACGCCTCGCCGACCGTACCTTCGGTCGCTTTTTCATCGGAAAAATCTTCGATTCGGTGATCATCGGCGCACTTTCCTTTCTCGTCTTCTGGATCTTCCGTATGCCCTATTATCCCCTGCTCGCCGCCGTGATCTGCGTTACGAATATCATTCCGTATTTCGGTCCGATCATCGGCGCGATCCCCTGCGTTATCCTCGTCCTGACAGAAAGCCCTGCAAAGGCGATCTGGATCGCCGTCATCATCCTGATCATTCAACAAATCGACGGCAACGTCATCGGTCCGAAGATCGTCGGAAACGCGATCGGTATCAAATCGCTCTGGGTGGTCATTTCGATTACGATTATGGGCAGTTTCTTCGGCTTCGTCGGGATGCTGATCGGGGCTCCGCTGTTCAGCGTTCTTTATACCATCGTGAAAGAACATACCGAACGGCGTCTTGAAAAGAGAAATCTCCCGACCGAGACCGCCGCCTACGCCGATCTGAACCCGGTAACGGTATTCGAGGAGTCGGTCGGTATGTCACCCGAACGCTTCACCGAAACCGTCTCCGCGTCTCTTCCCGCCAAAACCGAAGACACTACCGTAGACGCGACTGAAAGCGGCGAGAAAGAAACGCCGACCGACGTCGCCGTCCCCGACGAAACGCAAGCCCCGGACGAGACGGCCGAACCCCGGAACGAAGACGAAACCGAAAGCGGTGCAGAACCCGTTCCGCCCGACGAAGAAACGGAGGGCGAGACGTGAAACTCAACAACACCAAATACAACACCTACGCGGCGTACGCGCTGATCGTCATCACCTTCGGACTTCTCTATGCGGCGTTCATCTTCAATCTTCCCGCCGTTTTCGCCGGATTCTCCTGGTTCTTCGGCAAGATCAAATGCGTCTTTTACGCTCTTTTGTTCGCCTTTATCAGCGTGCCGCCCATGCGCTTCTTCGAGCGGTTTTTAACGCGTCACGTTTTTAAGACGCAACGCCGTCTTCCCTTCGCACGCGTCGGCGCCGTCATTCTGGCGGAACTGCTGCTTCTCGCCGTTCTGTTCCTGTTTGTTTTCTCGATCATTCCGTCGTTCAGCAACAGTTTTGCCGAACTGCAGGCGGATCTGAACCCCGCGATCGCCGCTTCGCGCGACTGGATCGAGACCAACGTGAAGGATTCCGAGATCCTGCTTCCGATCTACGAGTCGCTCGTCGATTATCTCGCGGATACCTTCAGCCCGACGGGCGAACAGTCGCTGACCGCTTTCGCCGCCCGGTACGTCTCGAATATCGCGAACGAAACCTCGGCGATCTTTCTCGGCTTCGTTCTTGCCGCGTACTGCCTGCTTTTCCGCCGCTTGATCACTTCGATCACAGCGAAGATCCTGGTCTCGCGGCTTCCAGGCAAAGTCACGACGCGCTTCTACGGAGGAGTGAAACGGACGTACTTCTACTTTATGGAGTATCTCTCGGTCCGCATTGTGTCTTCGATTTTTCTCTCCGTGATTACCTATCTTCTCTGCCTGATCTTCGGTATCCCGTTCCGGGCGCTCATCACCATTCTGGTCTTCGCGTTCGATATGATGCCGGATTTCGGTATGATCTTGCTCGTCGTTCTCCTTCCCGTCGTCATGCTGGTTCTGAACCGTCCGTACGCTCTTCCGCTCTTTTTGATCCTGTTCATTCTTCATCTCGTCTACCGTATTCTGGCGGAGCCCTTCTTTCTTCGCAAGCGTCTGCGTCCCAATATCGGGCTGACCATCTGTTTGTCGCTCTTTTTCGGTTCCTATCTTCGCTTCGCTCAACGCGCTGATCGAAAACGTCGAGAGCCGTCGGTTGATGGAACGCGGATACCCGCTGAACGACGAATACTACCTGACATTGAAGGACCTTCCCGTAACCGACGACAAAAAAACCGAGCCCGAACCCGAACCGGAAACGACCTGACCTTTATAAATATAATAAAAAATTTTTTTCCCACTTGACAACCTTTCCCTTTTCTGTTATAATTCTAAATCAGCACGGATCAAAGATCCTGCTCCTTGCCACAACGCGATTGTGGCCGAATGACCATAAGGAGGTGTATCAAAATGGAGAAGAAACTCATTTCTTACGAGACTCTGTACGTGATCAACGGTAATCTCTCCGAAGAAGAGATGAAGGAGATCGTGGCAAAGTTCTCGGCGCTCGTTTCCGACAACGGAACGCTGGAGTCGGTCGACGAGTGGGGGAAACGGCGTCTTGCGTACCCGATCAACTATATTCCCGAAGGGTACTACGTTCTCGTTTCCTACAAGAGCGAGCCTTCCTTCCCTCGTGAATTCGAACGTGTCCTCGGCATCACCGACGGCATCATCCGTTCGATGACCACGAAGAAGATCGAAGGCGCGCCGGCTCCCGCCGTTGCTCCCGCAGTCGCTGCCGAAGAAGCAGTCGCGGAAGAAGCGAAGACGGAAGACGCTCCCGCGACGGAAGAAGTTCCCGCCGTGGAAGATGCTCCCGCTGTTGAAGCGACCGAATCCACCGCATCCGAAGAGTAAGCCGTTTAATCGAAAGGAGACAAACGAACATGGCGAGTTTTAACAAGGCGATCCTGATCGGAAATCTGACCGCTGATCCGGAACTCCGTCAGACGTCGAACTCTATCTCGGTTTGTCGGTTCACCATCGCTGTGAACCGCCGCTTTTCCAAGAATGCCGATCAAAATCAGCAGACCGCCGATTTTATCAACGTCGTCGCGTGGAGAGAACGCGCGGAATTCGTAACCCGCTATTTCAAAAAAGGTCGTCCGATCCTGGTCTGCGGACAGATCCAATCGAGAAGTTGGACCGATCCCCAGGGCGGCAAACACTACGCCACCGAAGTCGTGGCGGACGAGTTGTCCTTCGTTGAAAACAAGGCGGACGGAAGCGCCCCCGGCGCTCCCGCGGGCGGCGCCCCCTCGGGCGACGCTTACGGCAGCCCCGCGTACTCGAACAGCGGCAACTCCGGATTTGAGGAGATTCCGAACGACGAGTCGCTGCCCTTCTGACACGACGTCGTCTTTCCCCCGTCCGCACGGGCTCACAGCGGAACGGGACTGAAATCGTGAGCCGGAAAGGTTGTTCACAATGGACAGAAACGATACGCAACGCGCTCCTTTCCGCCCCAACCGCAGAAAAAAGAAGGTCTGCGTGTTCTGTGTGGAAAAAGCGCAGGATATCGACTACAAGGACACCGCCCGCCTGAGAAAGTTCATCTCCGAGCGTGCGAAGATCCTTCCCCGCCGCGTCTCCGGCACTTGCGCGAAGCATCAGAGAGATCTGACGACCGCGATCAAGCGCGCCCGGTTCATGGCGCTGCTTCCCTACGTGTCCGACTGACACGAACGGAAAAGAACCCCGACTTCAAGGAGTCGGGGTTCTTCTTTTACTTGCGGCATGCAAACAGATGGTGCAAACCGACGGCAGCAGTACGCTGACCGCCGGTTTGTTTTATACGATCCTCGATCGTTTTCCGCCGTCAAGAAAACTCCGGATGCTTTGGCAGATATCCTCAAGACAGCGAACACGCGCTTCGTAGGCGCCCCACGCCATATGCGGCGTGAAAATCGCCTGGTCGGAACCGGCAAGAGAAACGAAAGGATGATCCTTCGCCATGGGCTCCTTTGCGTACACGTCCGAACCGATCCCGCCGAGTTTGCCCGCGAGCAACGCTTCCGAGACCGCCGCTTCGTCCCAGACGCCGCCCCGCGCCGCGTTGACGAGGATCGCGTCGGGCTTCATCAGGGCGAGGCGTTGGCGGGAAATCAGGTTTCGCGTATTCTCGTTCAGCGGAACGTGTAGCGTCACGACGTCCGAAACGCGGAGAAGTTCGTCAAGCGGAAGCACCTCGTCGGCTTCTTGCCCGGTCTGCCGTCTGCGCGAGCAAACGACTTTGCAGCCGAAAGCGTTTGCGACCGAGGCGACCTTGCGCCCGATATTCCCGTATCCGACGACGCCCCAGATCTTCCCCGCCAGTTCGTGATAAACCGGAATCAGCCGGTTGTGCGCCGTCCCGGCGGAATAGCGCCCCGAACGAACGTATTCGTCGTACTCGCGAAGGCGAGAGAAAAGCGAAAGAACGATCGAGAGCGTGATTTGCGCCACGCTGTCGGTAGAATACCCGACCACGTTGACGACGCCGATTCCCGCAGAACGGCAGTATGCCGTATCAACGTTATCGAACCCCGTCGCGGTGATGCATATAAGTTTCAGCCGTTTTGCGCAGCCGAGGTTCTCCTCCCCGAGCCGCACCTTGTTGAGTACGGCGATATCGGCGTCGGCGATCCGTTCGGCAACCAGTTCCGGGGGCGTCTCGCGATAGATTACGACCTCTCCGAATTCCGAGAGCGGGGAAAGCGAAAGGTCGTCGCCGAGCGTTCCGGCGTCAAGAACCGCGATCTTCATCCGTCGCTTCACCGTCAACCGCGCAGCGCCCGGATGTTCGCCGCTTTGTCGGTGCCGCGGAAAACCGAAGAACCGGCGACGAGGATATCCGCGCCCGCCTCTCTCACGGCTGCGGCGGTCTCTGCGTTAATCCCGCCGTCCGCCTCCAGTTCGACCGGAAGTCCGAGACGGTCGATCTCCCTGCGCAATTCGGCGATCTTATCAAGCGTTTCCGGGATCAGTTTCTGTCCGCCGAAGCCGGGTTCGACCGTCATCTCAAGCACGAGATCAACGTACGGAAGATACGGGAACAGGGCGCTTGCCGGCGTGCGCGGACGAAGACCGAGCCCCACCTTCGCCCCCTTATCGTGCACGATCTTGCAGAACGCGACGGGATCCTTCACAGCCTCCAGGTGCGCGCAGACGATATCCGCCCCCGCGTCGATCATCCTTTCGGCGTAGAGTTCCGGACGCGCGATCATCAGGTGCGCGTCGAAGACCATTTTGCTCTGCTTTTTCGCCGCCGCGATGATCGGGAACCCGAAACTGAAGTTCGGTACGAAAACGCCGTCCATCACGTCGAGGTGGAGATATTCCGCCCCCGCGCGTTCGATCTCGGCGATTTCTTCCCCCATTCTGAGAAAGTCACAGGAAAGAAGAGAGGGTGCGATCTTAACCATAATTCAACCTTTCCGCCGGCATAAGAACTCTGTCGGCTCGAATTGCATATTCTGCCAAGGGACAAAGATCAAAGAGAAAGATCCGTGTTCCCTGCCTGACGGCCGTCGTTTCAAACAAAGGACGTGTGATTTGTCTCCGTCGGGCAGATCACTGCAGGGGCTATCCGCTTGGTCGGATAGTCCCGTTTTGCGTTCCGATCACTCGATCAGGCAAACGGCGTGCGCCGCGATCCCGAGCCGCGCGCCGGTGAAACCGAGCCCTTCCTCGGTCGTCGCCTTGACGCTGACGCGGTCGATCCCGATCCCGAGGGTTCCGGCGATCTTTTCCCGCATCGCGTCGATAAAGGGACGAAGCCGGGGTTCCTCTGCAATCACGGTCGCGTCGATATTCGCGATCCCGTACCCCTTCTCTTCCAGAAGCACGCCAACCTTTTTCAGGAGTTTCAGACTGTCGATCCCGAGATAGGCGGAATCCTTGTCCGGAAAGTGCAGTCCGATATCGCCGAGCGCCGCGGCGCCGAGCAGGGCGTCCATGATCGCGTGGGTGAGAACGTCGGCGTCGGAATGGCCGAGAAGTCCTTTATCGTGCGGGATCTTCACCCCACCGAGAACGAGATCTCTCCCCTCGACAAATACGTGTACGTCGTATCCGTGTCCGATCCTCATTTTCCGGTCTCCTTTTCTCCTCTTGCGCGGAGCGCCGCTTCCGCCCTGACGAGATCGCCCGGCGTCGTGATCTTGAAATTGTCGCCTCCGCAATCCACCGTATAAACCGTCTGTCCGACCGCTTCAAACAGAGCGTTGTCGTCGGTAACGGCAGTCTCTTTCTTCTCGGCGTAAGCGGCGACCGCGATATAGTAGTCCCGGTCAAACGCCTGCGGCGTCGCGGCGGCGACCAGTTCGTTCCGGTCGAGTGTTTCCTTGATCCGTCCTCTCCGATCGACGCGTTTGACCGTGTCCGGGATCGGATAGACCGCTGTGGCGGCACGGTGACGGTACGCCTCTTTCAATACCGAAACGACGATCTCCGGCGTGATAAGACACCGCGCCGCGTCGTGGATCGCGACGAACCGACAATTCTTCGACGCCGCCTCGACGCCGAGGAAAGCAGACTTCTGTCGCGTCGCTCCGCCCGCGATCACGCGTTTGAGTTTCGGAGAAACGCCGTACTCTTGGCAAAGGGCTTCCACGGTTTGGATATCGCTTTCCCGTGTGACGATCACGATCTCGTCGATCGAATGACAACGATCGAAGGCACGAACCGATCGGATCAGGACCGGCACGCCGAGGATCGGAAGAAACTGTTTCGGAATCTCACCGCCCATACGGGTACCGCTGCCTGCCGCGAGGATCACACCCGCAGTCCTCGGTCGGCGGTGAAGCGCGACGCGCAAAACACCAGATACAAGCCCCGCAAGGCGCCGTTTCCGCTTCATTCACTGAACCCCTTCATCACTTATGATAATCGACGAAATAGATAGTAACGGTCCGTTGGGACATACCCGAAACGGCGTCCGGTCCCCGCAGAACCACGCCGTCGCCCGAAAGCAGATCCGCCGTCTCAACCTCAACGCAGGGGGAACGGAAGATCACGTCGTTTGAAGAAAAGATCAGCAGTTCGCCGTTGCGGACCGAGGCGTTCCCGCCCCGTCCGACGATGTTCTCGACACCGTCCTTCATCTCGCTGACGTAT
>CAMZBE010000055.1 GCA_947304475.1 uncultured Clostridia bacterium | reverse complement strand
GGGATCCCGACCGTCAACCTGCCGCTCGCGCCGCATCTTGCCGTTCCGCGCCTCGGCGTCTACCGTTCGCGGGTGGTGATCGAAGGGGCGGGCTATCCCGCCGTCTCCAACGTCGGCACGCGTCCGACCTTCGGCGGGAACGGGATCAACTGCGAAAGTTATCTGCTCGACTATCACGGCGCCGAACTCTACGGCAAGACGGCGTCGGTACAACTGCTCGGGTTTCTGCGCGACGAAAAGAAGTTCGACAGCCCGGAGGAACTCTACCGGCAGATCGAACGCGATATCGCCGCGGCGAAGGGCTGAAAAGGGGAAACGATGGAACAGGCGGAATGGACGAAACTGACCGTGCGCGCTTCGCGCGAGGATCTCGACGTCGTGACGGCGGTGATGGGGATGCTCGACAACGGGCTGATGATCGAGGATTACAGCGATTTTCCCTTTGAAACGGGTATGTACGGCGACCTTGTCGACGAGAGCATCAAGAACGCCGATCCGACGAGGATCGCGGTCTCGATCTTCGTCGCGCGCGAAAAGAACCTGACCGAATATATCGCGTTTCTGCGCGAACGCTTCGCGTACGCCGGAATCGACTGGGAATACGAATGCGAGGGGCTTCGCGAAGAGGATTGGGCGGAGTCCTGGAAACGCTACTATCACCCGATCCCGCTCGGCGGCGTCACCATCGTCCCCGCCTGGCAGGACTACCGGGCAAAGGACGGCGAGACCGTCGTCAGAATGGATCCCGGCATGGCGTTCGGCGCAGGGACGCACGAGACCACGCGGCTCGCCGTGCTCCTGATCGAAGAGACGCTTGCGGGCGGCGAGACCGTGCTGGACGTCGGGACCGGGAGCGGAATCCTCGCGATCACGGCGAGAAAACTCGGCGCGTCGATGGTCCGCGGCTACGATATCGATCCCGTCGCGGTGCGCGTGGCGAAAGAGAACGCAGACGCCAACGGGGTGGACGGCGTCGCCTTCGGCACGTCCGATCTGCTCGCGTCGGTCGAAACGCCGTCGGGCGGCTACGATCTGGCGGTCGCCAACATCGTCGCCGACGTCCTGCTCCGGATGGCGCCCGATTTGCCGGCACACCTGAAGAGGGGGGCGCGCCTGATCTGCTCCGGGATCATCGAAGCGCGGCTGCCCGAACTCCGCGCCGGTATGACCGCCGCCGGGTTCAAAGAAGAAAAGATCATCTCCGAAAACGACTGGTACGCGCTCCGCTTCGTGCTGGCGCCGGACGGGGGGAAGAAATAATGCCGAGATTTTTCGTGGACGATTCCGCCGTATCAAACAATCAGGTCGCGATCGCGGGCGCCGACGCGCGCCATATCGCCCGTTCGCTCCGCATGGCGGTCGGCGACGGGATCACGGTCTGCACCGCGGGGGGCAGGGAACTCTCCTGCCGCCTGACGCGTATCCGCGACGAACTCTGTGAAGCCGAGATCCTCTCGTCCCGCGACGCCTTCGGCGAACCGCCGGTCGCGATCCGGCTCTTCGTCGCCTACCCGAAGGGGGATAAACTCGAAACGGTCGTGCAGAAGGCGACCGAACTCGGCGCGACCTCGGTCACGCCCTTCACGTCGTCGTTCGTCGTGCGTAAACCCCGCCCCGAGAAGATCGCGGCGGAGACCGAACGGCTCAACCGGATCGCCGCGGAAGCGGCGAAACAGAGTCGCCGGGGCGCGATCCCGACCGTGACGGCGCCGCTCTCGTTTGACGAAATGCTCGGGCAAGCCGGGCAAGCCGACCTGTCCCTGTTCTGTTACGAAGGGGAAGGGACGCGCCCGCTGCCCGCCCTGCTTCCCGACGCTCCGCCGAAGACGGTTTCGGTCGTCACGGGATCGGAAGGCGCGGGCGGCGGGACTGTCGCTTGCCGGACTCGGAAAACGGATCCTGCGCTGTGAGACCGCGCCGCTCTTCGTCCTCTCCTGTCTTGCCTTCCGATACGAACTCTGACCGGGCTCTCGTCACTTTGCTGAAAAAATTTTTGTTTTTTTGTGACTTTTTTACGATAGACTATTGATATTTGACAAAAAAAGATGTAAAATATAAGTCAGAGTTGCCAAAACAATCGATACGTGCGAAGGGGGAACGAATATGTCCAACCGTTTGTATCAGGGTGTGATCCATCAGATGAAGGATGCGATCGACCGCACCGTCGGCGTGATCGACGAGGCGGGCGTGATCGTTGCGTCCAGCGATTCCCGCCTGATCGGCGAATCGCGCCAGGGCGTCCGCGAGGAACTCTCTTTCTCGAACGACGCGGCGACCTTCGACGGGTTCACCTACCGTTTCATTTCGGTCGGCGGCAAGAACGAGGGGATCGTGTTCGTCGAGGGCGAGGACGCCGAGGCGGGCCGTGACGCCGCGATGCTGGCGGTCTCGCTCGGGAACATCAAGGGGCTCTACGACGAGAAGTACGACAAAGGCTCGTTCATCAAGAACATCATGCTTGACAACATCCTGCCGAGCGACATCTATATCAAGAGTAAGGAACTGCACTTCTCGGGCGACGATCACCGCGTCGTCCTGATCATCAAATTCTTCGGCTGGACCGACGTGCTTCCTTACGATATGGTGGCGGGAATGTTCCCCGACAAGAGCCGCGACTACGTCATCAACATCGGCGAGTCCGACGTGGTTCTGGTGAAGGAAGTCGAAGAGGGAACCGATATCCGCGAGATCGAGGAACTTGCCGCCGGGATCGCCGAGACGCTGAACTCCGAGTTCTACACCAAGGTCAGCATCGGTATCAGTTCGGTGGTCGACGGACTCAAGGATCTGGCGCGCGCCTATAAGGAAGCGCGGATCTCGCTCGAAGTGGGCAAGGTCTTCGATACCGAAAAGAACATCGTCAGTTACGAGAACCTCGGGATCGGCCGTCTGATCTATCAGTTGCCGACCACCCTCTGCGAGATCTTCCTCGACGAGGTTTTCAAGCGCGGTTCGCTCGATTCGCTCGACCGCGAGACGCTGATGACCGTGCAGAGTTTCTTCGAGAACAATCTGAACGTCTCCGAGACGTCGAGAAAACTCTTCGTGCACCGCAACACGCTGGTCTACCGGCTTGAAAAGATCCGGAAACTGACCGGTCTCGACCTGCGCGAATTCGAGCACGCCGTCACCTTCAAAGTGGCGCTGATGGTCAAGAAATACCTGACCAGCAAACCGACCAAGTTCTGATCCGCTGACAGGATATCACGACGGAAGAACCACCCCGACGCCCGTTCACCGGGCGCCGGGGCTCCGTTGATTAAAGGAAGGAGAGGATTTTATGAAATACGGACGGACCGGTTCGCGGCTGCTTGCCGTATGCCTTGTGACGCTCGCTTTTATCCTCGCCTTTTCGGGCTGCGTTTCGTTTTCGGTTCGCCCCGTCGACAAGACGGGGGAGACCGCCGCGGATACCGCCGCCGGCGAGCCGGAGGAGGGTTCGCTTCTCGCCCTGCTTCTTGCGAACCCGGAGATCCCCGCGTTCAATCAGACGGTGGTGAAAAAGATCCACGAGTATTACACGCACTACTATATCGGCGAACTCGGGACCGACGGGGAACTCGCGGCGTCGATCGCGGACTTCTATCTGGAATACCGCGACCGGATCGACGAGACCGACGAGGGCGAGGTGACCGACCTTCTCTGCGAGAGTTACCTTGCCGCCGCGGGCGACAAATACGCCTACTATATGAACCCCGAAGCGCTTGCCGAGCACAACTCGGATATGGCGGGCAACTACGTCGGGATCGGCGTGCAGGTCACCAACGACGCGGTGGCGCGGACCATCACGGTCACCGCCGTCTTCCCGGACACCCCCGCCTACGAGGCGGGCGTGCTGCCGGGAGATCTGATCGAGGGCGTGGGCGACACTTCCGCGTCCGAGATCTCGTTTGCGGAACTGGTCAACCGGATCCGCGGGGAAGAGGGGACCGACGTAACGGTTTCGTTCTCGCGGAACGGCGAGCCCTATACCCGCACCATGACGCGCCGCACGGTCGTGCAGGTCACGGCGTCGTCGACGGTGCTTTCCGGCACGCCGAAGATCGGTCTGATTCAGATCACCGAATTTGACCAGACCACCGCGCCCCAGTTCAAAGCGGCGCTCGACGGACTGCTCGAAGAGGGCGTCGACGGACTGATTTTCGATCTTCGCAACAATCCCGGCGGACTGCTTTCGTCGATCCTCGCGATCCTCGATTATCTGGTGCCGAACGGAACGCCGCTCGCCAATTACGAATACTACGACGGGACGGTCGAGGGCGATACGGCAAACTGCCGCCGCTACGACGGCAAGACCGACGATCACGTTCTTTCCGCCGATCTGCCCGTCGCGGTCCTCTGCAATCAGCACACAGCCTCTGCCGGCGAACTCTTCACCTGCGCGATGCAGGATTACGGCAAACACGGGCTGCTCGACGTGACGGTCGTCGGCGTCGTGACCTTCGGAAAAGGGACGATGCAGAAGCCGGTCAGCCTCGGTTCAGGATATGCGACCACCATTTCCTTCGCGCTCTACAATCCGCCCTACTCGGGCAACTACGAGGGGACCGGCATCACGCCGGATCTCATCGTCGAACTTCCCGAAGAGGCGCAGAACAAGTCCATCTGGGCGCTGACGCCGGAAGAGGATCTGCAGAAGCAGGCGGCGATCGCGTCGGTTACGGAACGGGCGGTGAGTGAATGAACCGGCAGGACGAATTTCCGTCTCGTCCGCAAAAGAACGGGCGGTCGCTCTCCCCGGTTCTGATCGCGGTCCTTTCGTGCGTGCTCACCGGTCTGATCGTATTCGCGGCGACCTTCTTCTCGCTTACCGCGTACTATTCCGAAAAGATCGACGATTACAGTGAAAACTACGTCAAAAAATCGGATAAGTACGACGCGGGACTGCTCGAAGCGGCGCTCGGACTTCTCGACGCGAACTCGATCTTCGATCTCCCCGACCGGGAGGCGTTGACCGAAGCCATGATCGAGGCGGCGATCGCCGCGATGGGCGACCGCTACGGCACCTTCTTCACCGACGTTGAATACGCCTCGTATTCGTCCGAACTCTCGGGCGATTTCGTCGGGATCGGCGTCACGCTGCAGAAAAACGACGACGGCAACGCGCTGGTCGTGCTGGTGCACGCCGGCTCCCCCGCCGAAGACGCCGGGCTGCTTGCCGGGGACGTTCTGACGGCGGTCGACGGCGTTTTGTTCGCCGACGGCTACGACGAGGCGTTCAATTCGATCGTCGGAGAGGCGGGCTCGACCGTCGGGATCTCCTTCCTTCGCGCGGGCGCGCCGTCGAGCGTGACGGTTACGCGGGCGACGGTCGTAAAACAGACCGTGATCTCGCGCATCGAGACCTACGGGACCGGCCGGATCGGCTACGTTCATATCACCGGTTTCGACGGGCACACCTACGAGCAGTTCCAGACTGCGGTCTCGGGTTTGGAGAGCGAAGGGATCGACGGACTGATCTTCGACGTCCGCTCGAACGGCGGCGGACTGCTCTCCTCGGTCGGAAAGGTGCTCGCGTACCTGCTCCCGGACGGGGTGATCGCTTACGTGGACTATAAATCAGCGTCGCTTTCGGACTATACGATCTCTGGGGAAAACGGCTACGTCCGTTCGGGCTCCTCGGCGCCCGTCCTCTACTGCGAGGGCGGACACGAGATTACCGTCCCCGCGGCGGTGCTCGTCAACGGGAGGACCGCGTCCGCCGCGGAACTCTTCACGGCGGCGCTCCGCGACTACGCGACGCCGGAGTTCGGTTCTGTTCTCGACGTGACGGTGGTTGGAACCACGACCTACGGGAAGGGGACCGTGCAGACCACCTACACGATCGGCGCGGACAACGCGCTGAAACTCACCGTCGCGCGCTATAATCCCCCCTCGAACGTCAATTACGACGGCGTCGGGATCCTGCCCGGCACGGTCGTGGACCTGACCGAAGACCAGGAGAAGATCAGCGTCTATCTCCGCACGCAGGAGAACGATCCGCAACTTTGCGCGGCGCTCGCGCTTCTCGACCAAAAAGTCAACCCTTAACCTGTATCATAATAGAAAGAAACCGAAAACAAGGAGAAAACGAAAATGGATAAGCAGCAGGTCATCACCCAGGCGTCGCTCGACGCCCTCAAAGCGCAACTCGACGAACTGAAGGCGCAGCGCGAGATCATCAAGAAGGATATCTCGACCGCCCGCAGTTACGGCGACCTTTCCGAGAACAGCGAGTACGACGAGGCGAAGAACGAGCAGGCGAAGAACGCCATGCAGATCGCCGAACTCGAGGAGAAGATCAAGAACGCGCACGTCGTCGACGAGAGCGAGATCGACCACAACCTCGTCCACGTCGGCTCGGTCGTCGTGGTCTTCAACGAGAAGAAAAAGAAGGAGATCACCTACCACATCGTCGACTCGTACGGTGCGGATCCCCTCGCGGGCAAGATCTCGGACGTGTCTCCGATCGGACGCGCGCTGATCGGCGCGAAGTCGGGCGAACGCGTGGTGGCGGAACTTCCTTCCGGCGAACAGGTCGGGCTGAAGGTCAAGAAGGTCACCCGCGCGCAGTAACCCCCTCTTTTTAAGGTTTGCCCCGTCGCGGACGGGGATAGAGAAAGGACGATAACATGGCAGACGTACAGAACAACAATCCGGGAAGCGAGTTGGCGGTACGCCGCGAGAAACTGGCGGCGCTCGTTTCGGAAGGGAAGAACCCCTTCACCATTACCAAATACGAGGTCACGGCGCACGCGTCCGAGATCACGGCGGACTTTGACCGCTTCGAGCACAACGAGGAAGCGGGGAAGACGGGCGTTCCCGTCTCGGTCGCCGGCAGAATGATGAGCCGCCGGATCATGGGCAAGGCGGCGTTCGTCCATCTGATGGACGGATCGGGCAAGATCCAACTTTACGTGAAGCGCGACGACGTGGGAGAGGACGCCTACGCGGCGTTCAAGAAGTGGGACGTCGGGGACGTGATCGGCGTACACGGCTTCGTTTTCAAGACGCAGACCGGGGAGATCTCGGTGCACTGCGACAGTATCGTTCTGCTCGCCAAGTCGCTGCTCCCCCTGCCCGAGAAGTTCCACGGGCTGACCAACACCGACCTCCGGTACCGGCAGCGGTACGTCGACCTGATCATGAACCCCGAGGTCAAGGACACTTCGTCCGCCGCAGCAACATTCTGCGCGAAATCCGGGCGTACCTCGACGGAAAGGGATTTCTCGAGGTCGATACTCCGATCCTGACGCCCTTCGAGATCGGCGCGTCGGCGCGTCCTTTCTTCACGCACCACAACACGCTGAATATGGATATGGTCCTTCGCATCGAGACCGAACTTTACCTGAAACGGCTGATCGTCGGCGGGTTCGAGCGCGTCTACGAGGTGGGACGGATCTTCCGGAACGAGGGTATGGATCCTAAGCACAACCCCGAGTTCACCTCGATCGAACTCTACCAGGCGTACACCGACTACAAGGGAATGATGGACCTGGTCGAGGAACTCTACACCCTGCTCGCCAAAAAGATCTGCGGTTCGACGGTGATCCCCTACCAGGGACAGATGATCGACATGGGGCACTGGGAACGGCTCACGATGGTCGAGGCGGTGAAGCGTTACTCGGGCGCCGACTACGACGCGTGGAAGACCGACGAGGACGCCAGAAACGAGGCGGCGCGCCTGCACGTTCCGGTCCCCGCCGACGCGACCAAGGGCACGGTGCTCGCCGAACTCTTCGACGCCTTCGTTGAAGAGAAACTGATCCAGCCGACCTTCATCTACGATTATCCCGTCGAGAACAGCCCGCTCGCGAAGCGGAAACCCGAGGATCCCGCGTTCACCGAACGCTTCGAGTA
>CAMZBE010000054.1 GCA_947304475.1 uncultured Clostridia bacterium | reverse complement strand
CACAAACAGACAGGGCGTCCCAGCGGGGACGCCCTTTGCGTTGGTGCGGGTAAAAGGACCATAGCCCGCACAGCCTTGCGGTCGTAAGAAACGGACGGTAACGCTTTTCGGTAAAACGGGTGATAATAGTTTTTCGAAAAATATTGCTTTTTCATTCAAAAAGGAATATACTTGTTTTCGAAGGCTTTACATACAAAAATCTTAAACTTTGACGGAGAACTTTTCATATGAAAATTCGTCCTTTTTTACGGTTTCCCGGATTTCGCTACAAAGCCCTGACGCTCAGTTACGACGACTGTTTCATCTACGATCTCCGCTTGAAGAAAATACTCGACGCCTATAACGTCAAATGCACGTTCAACGTTCCCACCGATTGGCTTTTGGATCGCGACGAACCCAAACGCAAACTGATGACCAAGCAGGAAGCGCTGGATCTGTACTCCGACGGTAAGTGCGAAGTTGCCTGTCACGGTTCCCGTCACCTTCCCCTTGCGGAAATGCCCTTTGAAATGGGGACGCAGGATATCATTTCCAACCGTCTGACGTTGGAAAAAATGTTTGGCGGCGTGGTAAAAGGATGCGCTTACGCCCGCGGCTCCGTGAACGAACGAGCCATGGAGATCTTGCGCTGCTGCGGCATCGAATATGCCAGAACCATCGACAATACGGGCAATTTTGATCTTCCCGAAGATTGGCTTCGTTGGAATCCCACCTGTCACCACGACGATCCCCGTTTGATGGAGTTGGCGGAACAATTTGCAAAGCCCTACAATACCAAACAGTACGTGTGGAATAAACACCCCGAACTCTTTTATCTGTGGGGACACTCCTACGAATTCAACGACGAAAACAACTGGGAAGTGTTGGAGAACTTCTGCAAAGCGGTCAGCAACCGCGATTATATCTGGTACGCCACCAACGGTGAAATCGCGACCTACGTCAAAGCGTACGACGCGTTGCGGTTCTCCGCCGACGGAAACACGGTTCAAAACCCCACCTGCACCGACGTCTACGTTTCCTGCTTTGAAAACGACTATTTCATCCCCGCCGGAAAAACCGTCGTTTTAAAAGTCTGATTATTCCGCTTTTATCTTCTCGATTCGACTCCGGAAACGGCATCGCGCCGACCGACGTGACGGGCTTGGAGATCGCCGTCGCCTACACCGAAACCGCGATCCGCACCCTGACGCTCTCCTATGCGCAGGACGGCGTCCCGACCACGGTGACGGTAACGTATACGTATTGAATGAAAAAACCGAAAGCGAGTCCGGCACGTCGCCGGGCTCGCTTTTTTCTTGTATGGTGCGGGTTAAAGGACAAGTTGAACGGCGTCTGCCCCATACAAGGGAAAGGGGGACCGTAGAGGATGGGCAGCCCCCGGAGTTTTGCGCCCTCCGGGCGGCAAAACTCGGTTCAAGTCCGCCGCAGCACACATCAACAGCAGGGGCGCCCCGTTCGGGACGCCCCTGCTGTTGGTGCGGGTTAAAGGACTTGAACCTTCACAACCTTGCGGTCATAAGAACCTGAATCTTACGCGTCTGCCAATTCCGCCAAACCCGCGTTTCGGAATGCTTGAATATCATATCACACCCGCCGGGGTTTGTCAAGGTCTTTTTGAAAAAAAGAAGAAAAGGTAAAACGGCGTACGGAGAACGGAAGAACGGGAGAAAAGCGGGGGCGCGCCGCTTTTCGTTTTTAGCGACGGAGTATCCGTTTGCCGTCTGTTCTGCTCCGTCATGCCGCTTTTCGCTCCGAGAAACCGGAACGCGTCTGAAATCGTAAAAAGATCGGCTGATCTTGCAAGACGCGGCGAGCCCGTTGTGCTATGATAAAACCGGAAAAGAAGAAAAGGGGGCGGAGCACAGTGGTTCTGATCCGGGAAAACGATTTTGACGAAATGAGTCGGTGTGCGGCGGACCTGATCGCGGCGCAACTGAAACGGAAGCCCGACTCGGTGCTCGGGCTGGCGACCGGATCGTCCCCGCTCGGGGTATACCGGCGGTTGATCGAACTGTACGAAGCGGGCAAGGTCGATTTTTCGCGGGCGTATGCCGTCAACCTGGACGAGTACTGCGGGCTGCCCGCGACGCACCCCGAAAGTTACGCGTATTTTATGAAGGAAAACTTTTTCGATCATATCAATATCAAGCCCGAAAACACCTTCATTCCCAACGGCAACGCCGCCGATCCCGTCGCCGAATGTGTGCGCTATGATCACCTGATCGGCTGGCTCGGCGGGATCGATTTGCAACTGCTTGGTATCGGGTTCAACGGGCACGTCGGCTTCAACGAGCCGTCCCGGCACTTCATTGACGAGACGCACCGGGTAAAACTGACCGCGTCGACGCTTGAAGCAAACGGCAGGTTCTTCCCGGACGGCAAACCCCCGGCGTACGCGATCACGGTCGGCATGAAGACCATCATGCGGGCGAAAACGGTCGTGTTGATCGCGGGCGAAGAGAAATTCGAGATCGTGAAGCGCGCGTTTACGGGAGCGGTCACGCCGGAAGTCCCGGCGTCGATCTTGCTGGATCACCCGAACGCAGCGGTAATCTACACGGGAAAGGAGACGATCGAATGACGCTGAAAAATCCGAACGCGCATATCTTTTTTTCGGGCGAAAAGAGCCTTGCCGGGATAACCGATCTCTGTATCTCCGCGCACCAGGACGATGTCGAGATCATGGCGTACGCGCCGATATCCGACTGCTACGGTAAGCACTCGTTTTGCGCGGTGATCGTCACCGACGGGGCGGGCAGTCCCCGGACGGGCGAGTTCGCCGGCTATACCGACGAGGAAATGAAAGAGGTGCGCAAAAAAGAGCAGGAATAGGCGGCGATGATCGGCGGCTACCGCGCCGTGATCCAACTCGGCTCTCCGTCGGCGGCGGTCAAGGACGCGGCGAATACCGACGCGGTCGAAGACCTCGTTGCACTTCTGAAAACCGTCCGTCCCAAGCGGCTCTACACGCACAACCCGGCGGACAAGCACCCGACGCACGTCGCGGTCGCGCTCCGGGTGATCGAAGCCGTCCGGCGCCTTACCGGGGAGTACCGTCCCGAGGTTTTCGTCGGACTGGAAGTCTGGCGCGGACTGGATTGGCTGTGCGACGCCGACAAGGTGCGTCTTGATACCGGGGCGTACCCGGAACTGGCGAAAAAACTGCTGACCGTCCACCGTTCGCAGGTCGCGGGCGGCAAACGCTACGACGAGGCGGCGATCGGTCGCCGGGCGGCGAACGCGACCTTCCTCGCGTCGCACGAGACCGATGCAACGAACAGTTTGAACTTCGCTCTTGATCTTCTGCCGCTGCTCGACCGGGACGTGACGCCCGCCGCGTACGTCGCCGGATTTATCGGGCGTTTCGCGGACGAGGTCGCGAAAACGATCGGGGGGGTATCGTGATGGATACGATCCGATTCGGTACCGGCGGCTGGCGCGCCGTGATCGGCGAGGACTTCACCTGTGAAAACGTCCGCCGCGTCGCCGCCGCGTCGCTTGCCTACCTGAAAGAAAACAATCTGACCGATAAGCCGGTCATTATCGGCTACGACCGGCGCTTCCTCTCCGAGGACGCCGCGAAATGGGTAGCCGAGGTCATCTCGGGCGGCGGGATCGGGGTGCTGTTTTTGCCGCGCTCCGCCCCCACGCCGCTGATCATGCACACGGTCAAGGACCGGGAACTGCATCTCGGCGTCGAGATTACGGCGTCGCACAACCCGTCGGGCTACAACGGGATCAAACTGATCGTCGAAGAGGGAAGGGACGCCCCCGTCGAAGTGACGCGCGCGGTCGAACGGAAAACCGACGAAATCGGGGACGTTCCGTTTGCGAACTTCACGGACGCGGTCCGGGACGGGCGGATCACGTATCTCAAGAACCCGTTCAACCGGTTCCTCGACGACATCATCGCCCTGCTCGACATGAACGCTCTGCGCGAGCGGGGACTGCGGGTACTGTTCGATTCAATGCACGGCTCGGGGACCTATCCCCTGATGGTGATCTTCCATACCGCGCGCTGTACGATCGACGCCATCCATATCAATAAGGACGCGTATTTCGGCGGGGTGATGCCCGCACCGAGCGAGAACAGTCTGCTGCCGCTGAAAGACGCGGTGGTCAAGGGGGGCTACGACCTCGGGATTGCGATGGACGGCGACGGCGACCGCCTCGGGATCATCGATCCCGGCGGACGGTACATCACCGCCAACGAGATCCTCTGTATGCTCTACCTCTACCTCGTCAAGTACAAGGGGTGGAAAGGTCCCGCCGTCCGCAATCTCGCGACGACGCACCTGCTGGATAAGATCGCCGCGTCCTTCGGCGAGAAGTGCTACGAAGTTCCGGTCGGGTTCAAGTACGTTTCCGCAAAGATCGACGAGGTCGACGCGGTGCTCGGCGGGGAGTCGTCCGGGGGACTCACCGTCCGCGGCCATATCCACGGCAAGGACTCGATCTACGCCGCGTCACTTTTCGCCGAGATGATCAGCGTGATCGGCAAAACGCCGGGCGAGATCCTCTGCGAGATGGAAAAACGGTACGGGAAGTTCGTCATGGTCGAGGACAACCTTCGCTTCGTCCCCGAACGCAAACCCGAGATTGAAGCCGTCTTGCTGAAAGAGAAGCGTCTGCCCGATTTCCCGGACGAGATCGAACGGGTGAACTACGTCGACGGCTGTAAGGTCTACTTCAAGCGCGGCGGGTGGGTGATCTGCCGCTTTTCGGGGACCGAACCGCTGCTCCGCATCTTCGCCGAGAGCGATACGCACGCCGGCGCCGTCGCGTATATCACGGCGTTCAAAAACTTTCTCGGTCTGTAAAAGAAAAGGGATCCCGGGTGGGATCCCTTTTCTTTGCTCGCTTACTTCAAGACCGATTCGCGGTATTCGCTCGGCGTCATGCCGGTCACGCGGCGGAAGACGGCGGTGAAATACTGCGAACTCCCGAAGGAGAGTTCCGCCGCGATCTCGGTGAAGTTGAGTTCGCTCTCGCGGATCAGTTGTTTTGCGGCGTCGATCTTCAGTTTCGTAAAGTATTCCATCACGCCGCAGCCGGTCTGCCGACGGAAGTCGCGTTTGAGGATCGAGGGCGAGAGACTGAAATGCTTCGCCACGTCCCCGAAACGGAGTTTTTCCGAGACGTTCTCTTCCAGAAACCGGAGAATGGCGGAGAACTGTTTGCCGCCGCTCTCGTAGTTTTCGGTCGGCTTTTTCTTCATTGCGCGGACCAGTACGATCAGGAGTTGTTCGAGATAACTCTTGATCAGATGCTCGCACCCGAACTCCCCGTTTTCGGACTTCTGCATCTGCCGGACGCCGAGTAGCCCGAGGGGCGTGGCGAACGCCGAACCCGCCTCGCGGATGATCCCGGCGATCAGCCGTTTTTCTTCGGGGGTGCAGTCGATGACCTTTCCAGCCACGGCGTCAAGTTCCGGCAGTTCGCCGCCGAAAGAGATGATCGCGGAGTTCGCCGCGTGTTCGCCGTCGCAGCGCAGATTGTGAAATTCGTACGGGCGGTGCAGATACATCTGCCCGCGTTCGAGTTTCAACTCTTTGTCGCCGGCGGTGATGATCAGACTGCGCTTGTCGGCGTAGACCAGTTCCCAGAACGCGTGGCTCTCTCCCGAAAAAGCAAAGTTTTTCGCGTACTCGAAATAGTGGACGGTATAGATCCCGTCGATCTCCATTTCGCTTTTCAGTTTCGTGATCCCGTAAACGACCTCGTTTTTCATTCGCGTCCCCCTTTCCGAACACCATTATAACAATTTTTGAGCCGAAACGCAACAGTTGCACCGAAATTGTAAAAATTGCGTCCGATTTGATAAGCCGCGCAAGGGCGGCGATGCTACAATAGGTAAAGGAGAAAGAACGGAACAGACGCGCCCGCGCGAAAAGATTTTCGACTCTTTTCTTGAAAACCGAACGCTTTTGTGATACAATGATCTACGGAAAAAGACTGTGACAGGAGAAAACAAGTATGCTTTTTGCAACGCAAACGCAATGCCCCGTTGCCGCTTTCGGCTTTGCCCAAGGGATCAAACTGCTCTGCGAGGCGGGATACCCCGTGCTCGACCTTTCGCTCGACGTCGCGGATCTCTCCGCGTTGCCGACCGACGAGGAAGCCAAAGAGGCGCTTGCGATCGGGAAATCTTTCGGCGTCCTTTTCAATCAGGCGCACGCGCCCTTCGGGTATCAGAAGTTTATCACGAAGATCCAGCCGGAGTTTTGGCGGGTGTTCGCGTTCGCTTCCAAGTTCGGCGTGAAACAGATGATCGTTCACCCGCTGCAGCCGGGTCGCTACTACGGACACGAAAAGGAGATCTTTGATCTCAACGTGTCGTTCTACCGCAGTCTCCTGCCGCTGATCAAGGAGTACGGCGTCAAGGTCGCGATCGAGAATATGTGGCAGTACCACCCCGTCTGCCGCCGGATCGTCGACGATATCTGCGCCGATCCGAAGGAACTCGCAAACCTTTACGACGCGCTCGACGATCCCGACCACTACACCGTCTGCCTTGATATCGGACACGTTCCGCTCTGCAATCGCGAGCCCGAGGACGCGATCCGGATCATCGGGCACGACCGCCTCGGCGCTCTGCACGTCCACGACGTCGACTACGTGAACGATCTGCACGTGCTTCCCGGGCTCGGCAAGATCAAGTGGGACGAGGTCTGCCGCGCGCTCGGCGAGATCGATTATAAGGGCGACTTTACGCTCGAGTCCGACAACACCTTCATTCCGTTTGAAAAAGAGTTCTATCCCGGCGTCGCGCGCTTCATGGCGGAACGCGCCAAGTTTTTAGCGGGCAAGGTCGACGAGTACCGCAAGCACTGACGGTCAAAAACGCAACAGAACGGAGACGCGCGGGATCCCGCGCGTTTTCCCGAAGGAGAAAGAGATGCTGTATTCCTATTCCGTCACCCCCTTAAAAGACGATCATTTTGCCGAGCGGTGCGCGGATATCGTCGATCTGTACCGTAAGGGCGTGATCGCGATGCCGCTCTTCGAGATGGTACTGGTCCCCGAGGGCGATCCGGTCTGGGATAAAGCGGGGAAGTGCGCGAAGATCTTCGCCCGCTTCCGCGACGCGCTTGAAAAAGAGGGGGTTCCCGCAGGGATCCTGGTGCAGGCGTCGCTCGGGCACGGCTACGACCTGACGCTCGCGCCATTCACGCAGTACGAGAATCTGACCGACGGGAAAGCCGAGCCGGTCTATTGCCCGGAAGATCCGCGTTTTCTTTCGCATTTCTGCGACGTTCTCCGCACGATCGCGAAGGAGAGACCCGCCGCGATCATGCTCGACGACGATTTCCGCATGATCGTCCGACCGGGTAAGGGCTGCGTCTGCCCCTACCACGTCGCCGAGTTCAACCGCCGCGCCGGGACGAACTATTCCCGGGATCAACTGCGCGAGGCGATCCTGGCGGCGCCCTTCTGCGATCCGATCGCGCTCCTCTACGAAGAGATCCAGCGCGACACGCTGATCAAGGCGGCGAAGGCGTTCCGGGCGGCGATCGATGAGATCGATCCGACCATTCAGGGGATCAACTGCACGTCGGGGCACTTCTGCGACTCGGTCGTCTATACCAACCCGATCTTCGCGGGCAAGAACAACCCGACCGTCGTGCGCGCCCCGAACGGCTCGTACGCCCCCGTCACCGACCGCGGGTTCAGCGACGGGATGCGGCAGGCGGCGATCTGCTCCGCACGCCTCAAAAAGCACGGGATCCAATACGTGCTTGCCGAAACCGATACGGTCCCCTACAACCGTTACGCCAAGAGCGCGGCGCAACTGCACGCCCATTACGTCGCCTCGCTGCTTGAAGGGCTTTGCGGCGCAAAGCACTGGCTGACGCGCTTCGCGGCGTATGAACCGGAGTCTGGCAGGG
>CAMZBE010000053.1 GCA_947304475.1 uncultured Clostridia bacterium | reverse complement strand
ACGCCCGAGCGCGTCGAGGAATGGCACGCCCGCGGCTTCAACGTCCGCCCGTGGGCGGTGACCGACGACGACCTGATGCGCCGCGCGGTCGACGCGGGCGCCGACGGGATGACGGTCAACTTCCCCGACCGCCTCGCCGCGTACCTCAAAAACGGATAACCCCGAAAACGTGAAAGCCCCCCGCTCCGCCGAACGGCGGAACGGGGGGCTCTTTTTTCGGTTTTACAGGAGATTTTCGTCGTAGACGGCGCGGCTGCCGCCGACGAACTTCGGACGGGTACGGGCGGCAAGCAGGATCGCGTTGCCGATATGGTCGAGCGAAAGCCGCACCGGAACGGCGACCTTCTTCAGGTGCATTCCGATCAGGGTACCGCCGATATCCAGCCCCGCCGACGCCTGCACCGTTTCAACCAGAACGGGGCGCGCAAACCCCTTGTACGCCGCGGTGCCGAACGATCCGCCCGCCTTGGGCTGCGGAACCGCGTTGACGGTTTCGATGCCGTGCTTTTCGGCGTAATCGCCCTCGACGACCAGGGCGCGGTTCAAATGCTCGCAGCACTGCGCCGCGAGATAGATCCCCTTCGCTTTCAAGACCTCGTATACGCCGCGGAAGACCTCGTCGGCGGTCTCGGGTTTGGAGTCGGTGCCGATCTTCGATCCCGTGATTTCGCTGGAACTGCACCCCACGACGAAGAGATCCCCCGCCTTGAGTTTCGCCGCTGCGACCAGTTCTTCGGTCGCCTGTTTTGCCTGTTCGTAAACCGATTTCATTTCACTTCTCTCCTTGCAAATCCCCGCGCACCGTAGAGCCGGAAAAACTCGGTGCGACTTAATAGTTCAATCAGAAGGTAAGCGCCCGCGGCTCCTACGATCCCCTGCGCGACGTTTCCGGGAACGCCCGTGAACGCGGCGGCAAATCCCTCTCCGATGACCGCGGCTTCAAAGAGGTAGTACCCCGCGACCATCACGCTTTCGGCGATCACCGAGGCGACCATAAATCCGAGGCGCGGACGGCTGATCCCGTCTTTTTTGAACCGGGCGGGGACAAGCGAGACGGCGAGCGCCATCGCCGCCTTGATCAGCAGCGTGCCGGGAACGTAGACCGGGTACCCGGCGAACAGGTCGGCGAGCGCCGAGCCGACGCCCCCCGCGATCGGTCCGTAAATCGGACCGAGTAGCCAGCCCGAGAGAAGGACGGCGGTATCCCCGAGGTTCAGGTACCCTTTGGTCGGGGACGGGATCCGGACAGCCATCGTAAGAACGCAGGTAAAGGCGATCATCACGGCGGTCGTCGTGATTTTCAGTAAATGCTTGCTTGTGGTGGTTTTCATTGTTCTTTCCTTGATACGACTTTCCCGACGCCCGTTTTTTGCGGGCGCCGGGTGCTCTTTTTTCAGTCTGCGAAGAGCGGGGTGGAGAGGTAACGGTCGCCGGTATCGGGGAGCAGGACCACGATGGTCTTGCCCTCGTTTTCGGGCCGCTTGGCGAGTTCGATCGCCGCAAACGCCGCGGCGCCCGAGGAGATCCCGACCAGCACGCCTTCCTTCTGTCCGATCTTCTTGCCGGTGGCGAAGGCGTCCTCGTTCTGAACCGGAATGATCTCGTCGTAGATCCCCGTGTTCAGGACGTCGGGTACGAAGCCCGCGCCGATACCCTGGATCTTGTGCGGTCCCGCGACGCCGGTCGAGAGCACGGCGGAGGTGGCGGGTTCGACCGCGACCACCTTGACGGCGGGGTTCTTCGACTTCAGGAATTCGCCCACACCGGTCACGGTGCCGCCGGTGCCGACGCCCGCGACGAAGATATCGACCTTTCCGTCGGTATCGTCCCAGATCTCGGGGCCGGTCGTTTCACGGTGCGCCTTCGGGTTGGCGGGGTTGACGAACTGACCGGGAATGAAACTGTTCGGGATCTCTTCGGCGAGTTCGTTCGCCTTCGCAATCGCGCCCTTCATTCCTTTCGTCCCGTCGGTCAGAACGATCTCGGCGCCGTACGCCTTGATCAGTTGACGGCGCTCGACCGACATGGTCTCGGGCATGGTCAAGATCAGCCGGTAGCCTCTCGCCGCCGCGACCGACGCAAGTCCGATCCCGGTGTTGCCCGACGTGGGCTCGATGATGACGGCGCCCGGTTTGAGTTTGCCCGACGCCTCGGCGTCGTCGATCATGGCTTTCGCGATCCGGTCTTTGACCGATCCGGCGGGGTTGAAGTACTCGAGTTTGGCGACGAGTCTGGCTTTCAGACCGTATTCCTTTTCGATGTGGGTGAGTTCAAGCAGCGGGGTTTTTCCGATCAGTTGGTCGGCGGAAGTGTAGATAGACATGGTATTGTTTCCTTTCTTGTCTTGTCGTTTTTTCGTTTTCGTTTCAGTTGATCGCCGCAAATCCCTTTTCGAGATCGGCGATGATATCGTCCACGTGTTCGGTCCCGATCGAGAGCCGGATCGTGTTCGGTTTGATGCCCTGGTCGAGCAGTTCTTCTCCCGAGAGTTGCGAGTGGGTGGTCGAGGCGGGGTGGATGACCAGCGATTTCACGTCCGCGACGTTCGCGAGCAGCGAGAAGATCTCAAGCGCGTCGATGAACGCCCACGCTTCCTTTTGTCCGCCCTTGATATCGAAAGTGAAAATCGAGGCGCCGCCGTTCGGGAAGTACTTTTGATAGAGCGCGTGATCGGGGTGATCGGGCAGCGACGGATGATTGACGCGTTCGACCAGCGGATGACGCGAGAGGAACTCGACGACCTTTTTGGTGTTCTCGGCGTGCCGGTCGAGCCGGAGCGAGAGAGTTTCGACGCCCTGCAAGAGCAGGAAGGCGTTGAAGGGCGAGATCGAAGCGCCGGTGTCGCGGAGCAGGATCGCGCGGATGAAGGTCACGAACGCCGCGGGGCCGACGGCGTCGTAGAACGAAACGCCGTGGTAACTCGGGTTCGGGGCGGCGATATTCGGGTACTTCCCGCTCGCCTTCCAGTCGAACTTGCCGCTCTCGACGATGATCCCGCCGAGCGTGGTGCCGTGTCCGCCGAGGAACTTGGTCGCCGAGTGAACGACGACGTCGGCTCCGTGCTCGATCGGACGGATCAGGTAGGGAGTGCCGAAGGTGTTGTCGACGACCAGCGGGATCCCGTGTTTGTGCGCGATCGCAGCGAGCGCGTCGAGGTCGGGAATGTCGCTGTTTGGGTTGCCGAGCGTCTCGGCGTAGATCGCCCGGGTGTCGGGCGTGATCGCCCGCTCGACCTCGCCAAGGTTGTGAATGTCGACGAAGGTCGTTTTGATCCCGTACTGGGGAAGCGTGTGGGAGAGCAGGTTGAAGCTTCCGCCGTAAATGGTTTTCTGGGCCACGATATGCCCGCCGTTCGCCGCCAGCGCCTCGATCGTGTAGGTGATCGCCGCCGCGCCGGACGCCAGAGCCAACGCCGCGCTGCCGCCTTCGAGCGCCGCGACGCGCTTTTCGAGCACGTCCTGCGTCGAGTTGGTCAACCGTCCGTAGATGTTGCCCGCGTCGGCAAGACCGAAGCGGTCGGCGGCGTGTTGACTGTTGCGGAAGACGTAGGACGTGGTCTGGTAGATCGGCACGGCGCGGGCGTCGGTCGCGGGATCGGGCTGTTCCTGCCCGACGTGGATCTGCAGGGTTTCAAATCTGTATTTGCTCATGATGGATTGTTCTCCTTACGTTTTGTTTTCGGTCCGTGTCGAAAAAATGCCGGGGGCGTCTTCTGCTCCCGGGCAATCGGTCGATCGATCTCTCAATCGTTTACGAGGCGCACACACGGACCGTCGAACGCCCCGACCGTACACTTTGCCCGGGAGGAAAACATTCGACAACACGTAAGGTTTTGTTTTTTTGCTTCGGTCACAAACATCGTCTTGCGCCCCTTTCGTTTCGGTTGACACCATTATACACCGCGGGGCGCCGTTTGTAAATAACGGGGTTTTTATCGTCGGCGATAAGCGCAGATTATCGCAAGAACCCCGTCAGAGTTCCTTGTATTTTAACAGTTCTTCGAGGTACGCCTCGCCGTAGCGCGAGAGCGCGCCGCCCGAGCGGACGATATAACCGATGGTCAGGGGATCTTCCTCTTTCAGTTTGATCGCCACCAGACCTTTTAAGATCGCATCCTCCTCGGAGAGCATCCCCGATCCGATTGAGTACCCGCCGAGTTCCGCGATCATCTCCATCGTGGTCGCACGGTCGTCGCTCTTGATGGTCTTCTCGAACGCGTAGTCCGCCATCGCCTCTTCGGTCAGGTAGAAGTTGCCTTCACCCGCCTGGTCGAACGAAATGCAGGGATAGTCCTTCATCTCCTCGATCGAGATCTCGGTCCTGCCGGCGAACGGGTGGTTCTCCCAGACGTAGACGTAGGTCTCGCGCCGCATCAGCGGGGTGAACTCCAGCCCCCGGTCGCGGAGAAGTTTTCTGATGACCGCCTCGTTTGAGCCCGAGAAGGAGACGATCCCGACCTCGCTTTTTAAGGTTCCGACGTCGTCGAGCACCTCTTTGGTCTTGGTCTCGTGGATCGAGAAAACGTACTTTTCGGGTTTCGTCCGCTTGATGACGTCGGTGAACGCCCGCATCGCGAAATTGTAGTGCTGCGTCGAGACCGAGAAGCGTTCCTTATCGCTGTCCCGCGACAGATAGCGGTCCTCAAGGATCGAGTACTGCCCGACGGCTTTCTTGGCGTAGTCGACAAACTCCCTGCCCTCTTCGGTCAGACTGACGCCCTTGTTGGTGCGCTCGAAGATCAGGATCCCGAGTTCCTCTTCCAGTTCGCGGATGCTCGCCGAGAGCGCCGGCTGCGAAACGTAGAGTTTCGTCGACGCTTCCCGCATGGAACTGGATCCCGCCACTTCCAGTACGTATTTCAGTTGGTTGACGTTCATTTCGTGCCTCTTTTCGTTAAACCGCAGGCTCCCGGTACCCGGCGTCCTTCAGCGCCGCGATCCGGTTTTTTGCGATAACCTATCCTTATTATAAAACATCCCGCGCTTTTTTGCAAGAGTTTGTTCGGAAAACCGAACGGAGCGGCGGGGACACGACCTGCCGCGACTTTTTTTAAACCTGCGGTTTACCCGATCTTTCCGAACGGTCCCTTTACATTCGCCGCGTTTCTGCTATACTAAAGACGAAGCGGACGTCGGCTTACACTATTTCATTTCGGGAGGAAACGATATGGAAATCACGATCGGCGCGAATATCAAGCGCCTGCGCGTGACGAAGAACGTCACGCAAGAACAACTCGCGGAGGCGATGAACGTCACCCCCGCCGCGGTCAGCAAGTGGGAGCGGGGCGAGACCTATCCCGACATCACGCTGCTGCAGCCGCTCGCCTACTATTTCGGCGTTTCGCTCGACGAACTGATGGGATACGACGAAAAGAAGGTGCAAACCGAGATCGAAGAGATCAAGACGCAGGTGAAAAAACGGTTCGCCGAGGGAAAGAGCGCGCGGGACGTTATTTTCGACGCGTACCGCAGGTATCCGAACGACTATTGGATCATGCACTGGTATATGTGGGATCTTGCCGGTGGCTCTGCGGACAACGATCCCGCCCTGCTGCTCTCGCATAAGGACGAGTTTCTCTCGATCTGCGACAAGATTCTGAAGGGCTGCACCGACGAAGGGATCCGCCTCGAGGCATGGAATATGCGGGCAAAAATCCTATACGCCGAGGAAAAAACCGACGAGGCGCTCGGGATCTACCGCACGAAGTTCGTGAACTGGTACGCCACGAGCGGGCAAAAGACCGAGCAGCTCTTTCCGAAAGACACCGCCGAATACTATTTTTATATGCGGAAGAATATGTACGAACTCGCCGACTTTGCCGCCGACAAACTCGGCAGGACGGTTTTCTTCGACCCGTCGCTCTCGATGGAGCAAAAAACCGAACGCGCCCTCCGCTACGGAGAACTGCTCCGCTCCGCCTACGACGAAACCGGCGAATCCTTCTTTCTGGTGATCGCCTCCGGTTTCCTCGGCAGAATGGAAAACGACCTCCTCTATCGCGGCGGCTCCGACAAACAGATTGCGGCGGTGATGGATCCTCACCTGTCAGCGCTGAAGGAACTGCAGGCGCGGTGCGAAACCGACGAAGCGCTCAACCGTTCGCTCGACCGTTGGCTCTGGGACGAACGCGGCGACATGTTCGCGTGGAACCTGAACTACCGTGCCAACCCCGTCCGCGGCAGACGCGCGGAACTCTTGAAAAGCCCCGCCTACGCGGCGGTACTGAAAAAATACGAATAACCCCCGCGCTCCGGAAAACGAAAAACGGGCGCTTGCCTCGGCAAGCGCCCCTGTTTTTTATACCGTAACCGTGAAACGGAGCCCGCGCCATTCGAGGCGTGCCGTTTCAAGACCGCGATAGTTTTCGCGGATCGATTGCGCCAACTCGCCGCTCGGGTCGACCAGCGCGTGAAGTGAGATCGCGACGGGATACCGACGCGTCAAAATCCGCTCAACCGAGAGTCCGAGGGCGGTTCTGCAAAGCGCAAGCCCCTCTTCGTTCAGCATCGTGCAGCCGTTTTGCCCCTCTACGCCGCAACTCACGAAAACGGTATTCTCGGGCAGCGTCAGTTCCTCGGTCTCTCCCTCGAAAAACAGTTCAGCCCGCATAGTCTTCCACCGCGACGGTCACTTTGCTGCCGTTCTGTTCCACGTTGATCAACTCCCCGACCGCCCCCGCGAGGATCATCGGCAGGATCTGATCAACGTGTTCCGCCTCGTCGCCGAGCAACTGTTCGAGTTTGCCCGATTCGGCGGCGCGCTTGATCAAGGAGACGGGAAAACGGACGTGGACCTTCGATCCCGCCCCCGCTTCGACCTTGATCGTCAGCGTCCTTCTGTCCACTTGTTCGGGTTCGGCGCTCTTGATCGTGGGGGCGGCGGGCGCGCCGTTCACCAGTTCGTCCAGCGTGCAGCCGAAGAGAGCCGCCAGCCGTTTCAGCGTGTCGACGTCGGGATAAGAGAGGTCGTTTTCCCATTTCGACACCGCCTGTCCCGAGACGTTCATCTTCTCGGCAAGTTCCTCCTGCGTCAATCCCAGTTTCTTTCTGTTCCGTGCGACGTTTTCACCAATCGTGTTGTTCATTTTTGAAAAACTCCTTTCTTCGTTTTCCGACGCCATTATACCGCAAAACGACGGTGGAGTGAACCGACCGGCGGTTGGATTTCGCCGTTTTTCTCTACTCTTGGTTGGGAAACCGCATGTTCTGACAATAGTGTACCACAGAACCCCGCTTTTTGCAATCGACGGCGCCGAATTCGCACCGGGGACCGCGACGTCGAAATGCAGAAAAACCCGGACTACGCGAACGTGATCGAAAAATACAGGAAGAAATGACCCGCGAAACCAAAAAGGCGCTTGCCTCGGCAAGCGCCCGACCGTGCTTCAACTCAAGTATGGAAATCAATCGGTGCTTCTTTTAATGCGTCCATAATATCTTGATCGCAATACTTTGAATACTTTATTATCAGATTATTATAGGTCGTTGGCTCCACGTCTTTGAGGAAAGAAAAATAACCCATTATCACGTTGGGGTTTCCTTTCTTGTGAACCAATTTTTCGTAAATCATTTTTTTAATCTTGTTTCGCCGCTCGGTTCCAATTGATAATTGATTCTTTTCGGTTAAAATTATTCCCGTAATCTTTCTTCGAGTTTTTTTTGAAGAAAACTTCGTTTTTTTACGATTAATCTCGAAGCCGTTTTCTTCCAATCCGGACTTCACTGTTTCGAAGATTTCTGCCTCGATATAATTATTCGAGGATATGTAAATATCATCCGCATATCGCGAATAAACATAGTTCTTCTTTTGACAGTACTCTATCATTTTTTCGTCGAAAGAATACATGATTACGTTTGAAATCGCAGGAGAACTTACAGCGCCGATACACAAAGAATCGTTTCTGA
>CAMZBE010000052.1 GCA_947304475.1 uncultured Clostridia bacterium | reverse complement strand
GACATATACACATTTGCTTAATTATCTCGTATTATTTTTATTATACAACATAAAGCGACGCTTGACAAGACCTTTTGCGTTTTTTTCGCCGCTCACGGCGCGTCCGCTTGACAATCCGGGGCGTTTGTGCTACACTATTCCCGCAGTTTTCCAAAAACAGAATAAGGAGGTTAACGTATGCCAAAAGAAACCGGCCGGACGAAACTCGTTCGCGCGGCGATACTCGAACTCCTGTCCGAAAAGAAGGACTGGAACGAGCGCCAACTCCGGCAGGCTTGTTACGGGAAACTCGCGGAAAACGACGCTGACGAAAAGGAGACGCAGCGCCTGAAGGACAGCATCCGTCGGATCGTTTCGCAGATGCAGGCATCGGGAGAATTGGCTCTCGCAAAGCGGGAGACCACCCGGACAAAGGGAGACGCGCCCGAACGGGACGGGGAGGAGACGGCGCACGCCGCAACCCCTTCCGACGCGCCCACACCGTCCCCCGAGAAGGAGCAGGAGCCGCAGACGGTTCCCTCCGAGCCCGACGACGCAAAGACCGATGATCCCGCCCTTCAGAAGGAAACTCCCCCCGCCCCCGAGAGGGCGAAGCGGGAAGAGCGTCCCACCGTCAGAATGCCGAAGGCGAAGCAGATGAACGAGTTCCTTTCCACCGCCCTGAAAGAGGACGAACCGGAAAAGGGAGAGACGCTCGTCGAACGTGCCGTCGCGTTTTTCGGAGTTTCGGGAGAACAGGTCAACGGAGTACGCGGACTCGTGATCCAATGCCTGAAAGACTGGACCGCAAACGGTTCCGCCCTCTTCGACAAGAGCGTCGGCTACCGCAAAGCCCCGCCCGCCAAAGCGGAAGAGAGCAGTAAAACGCCTGCTTCCGTGCCCGTTTCCAAAGCCAAGGAGACCGCGCCTGAATCAAAACCCGCACCGCTCCCGCAGGTCGCCGTCAAGCGCGTCGCAAGACCGGCGAAAGCCGAATCCAAGCAACGTAAGAGCGACGGAGAAACCAAGAGGGGAACCTCGCGCCTCGTGATGAACGAGAATCGCTTCGCCGAGCAGATCAACCGCGCCGGCGGCGCGTTCTTCACCGAGTTCGTCGCCCGGCTCTTCGAGGCGTACTACCGCTCCCACGGCTTGACCGTCTGCGGCAGATACGTCGTCGACGGTTCGGACGACAAGGGCGTCGACGTGATCCTGCAGACCGTGGATGAACTCGGGCTCGGGGACGTCGTGCTGCTGCAGGCGAAAACCCGTTCTTCGGGGCAGGTAACGCTCAAGGAGTTGCGCGAGTTCTACGGCGTTATGGCGGCGGAGAAAGCCGATCACGGACTGTTCGTCACCACCTCGACCTTTACGACCGACGCCGTGACCTTCGTCCGCGCGCATTCCGACCTTGCCGCCGTCGACAAGTACAAACTCTTCGCGCTCGCGTCCCGTCTCGGGATCGGGTTGATCGGAGAGGACGGCGCGCTTTCGGTCGATCCCGCGCTCTTCGGTTGAACAATACCGCCTGTGCCGTTTTCGGCGCAGGCGGTATCTCGTTTCCCGGCGTCGTATCGTCGTCCGGGGCTACGTAAAATGGACCGCCGCTTTATGCGACGGTCCGTATCGTTATTGAAGATTCTCGAAAACCCGGACGCCCCAGGTCGTGACCGCGCGATACAGTCCGATCGACGCGGCGGCAAGCACCGCGGAAAGGATAAGACCGATCCAGAGGGCGGAGAGCGGAAGAAAACTCGCAGCAACGAACATCAAGACAGGGAACAAGATCCCGGACACCAGAGCGAGGATGATGCCGAGTCCCTGCTTGATGACCGTAATCTCACTCGTCCAGTGGATATTCGGCGTCAACAGGTTCAGCGTCAGGTCAAAAAGCGAGATGAAGACCGTGAACAAGAGCGGCAGAACGAAAACGAACACCGCACCCGAAACAGGGATCACGTCGCGCAGCGAGATCACGCTGAGAAGAGAGGCGATCAGGACGGAGGGGACGGTAAAGAGCAGGTGGTTGCCCGCCTTCGCGAGCAGGACGCTCTTCGTCGGGACCGGAAGAGAGCGGATCACGTCGATCCCGGTCCCTTCGAGCGACACCGACGGCGCCGCGATGGCGTTCATCGACGAGACGATGCTGATCACGATCGCCACCCCCGTTCCGATCAGATCGGGCGTCATTCTCCCCGTCGCGAGCAGAGCGGCGGCGGTGTCGTGCCCCTTCAAGAGCATGAAAACGCCGAGGGCAGGTAAGAGGACGGTCGAAAGTCCGAGGTTGAGCATATAGGCGGCGTTGGTGGAGAAACGTTTTGCTTCGCGAAGCAGAACGGTCAGCCAGAGCGGACGCATCTTCGCCGCTTTTTCCTTGTACTCTTTCTTTGCAGACGACGCGGTCGTGGTCGCGATCTTAATGAAAGTGCGATCCAACACGAAGTAGGTGAGGACGACCGCGGCAATCACGACGGCAGTCACGATCAGGCAGGGGATCGGCCGTCCCTCGCCGACCAGACCGATCAGGTAAAGGGGATACGCTTTGCTCTTGATCGCGCCGCCGTCGACGCTCTCGGGGTTTTCCTCGATCGTCGTCAGAGCGTTGAACCCTTTGAAGTAGACGACGTAATAAAGGACGAGCAGGACCAGTGCGATCAGAACCGTCAGAAAACTTTTGTTCTTCAGTTTCGTCGCGATCTTCGCGACCACCCAGCCGAGCAGGCAGGAGAGGACGAAGGTCAGAAGAGAGATCAGAACGATCAGCAGCAGTCCGCCGAACAGAGACGATACCGTAAACGGCGCGGCGATCATCCGGACGATCCAGGCGGGGATCAGGACCACCGCCGAGAACATCAGCCCCATCAGGTACACGCCGAGCAGCCGGGAGAACAGGATGTAGCGCACCGGGATCGGAAGCGAGAGCAGAAGGTCGTTGTCCTTACCCTGATAGAGTCCGGCAAAGGTGTTGAACACGCTGCCGAACACCCCGAGCCCAAGGGCGATCATCGCGAAAACCGCGTTGTAAAACCAGAGAAGGTCCACGCTCGCCAACGGCGCCGCCAGTTTCACCCCGGCATAGGCGAACATTCCGCCCAGCACCAGAACCATCAGAGCGGCGTACAGGAGGATCAGGATTACCGTGACCGCGTGCGTGCGGGATTGGTTTTTCTTCGCGTTGAAGAAGAAGCCGCGAAACGCCTCCGTCATTTGTTTTTTCAGAAGGATCTTCAGCATCGTGAGGTCCCCCTTACGCGTCCTCTTCCAGTTCGAGGAACACGCTTTCAAGCGACTCGTCGCCCTTGACCTCTTCCATCGTGCCGGAGCGGATCAGTTTGCCGCTCTTGATGATGGCGACCTTGTCGCAGAGTTTCTCGGCGACTTCAAGCACGTGGGTAGAGAAGAAGATCGCGCCGCCCTCGTCGCAAAGTTCGCGCATCATCTCTTTCAGGGTGTGCGCCGCCTTGGGATCCAACCCGACGAAGGGTTCGTCCATCACGATCAGTTTGGGGGCGTGGATCCACGCCGAGATGACGGCGAGTTTCTGCTTCATACCGTGCGAGTAGGACGAGATCGCCTGCGCGAGATCGGCGGTCAGCCCGAAGGCGTCGGCGTATTTGCGGATGCGCTCTTCCCGGATCTCCACCGGGACGCGGAAGACGTCGGCGATGAAGTTCAGGTACTTGATCCCGGACATATAGCCGTAGAGTTCGGGGTTGTCGGGGATGTAGGCGATCTCGCGCTTGACGGCGAGCGGGTTTTCGCGTACCGAAATACCGTTGACCTTGATCTCGCCCGCGTCGAACGCAAGGATGCCGACCACGCTCTTCAAAGTCGTGGTCTTGCCCGCTCCGTTATGCCCGATGAAGCCGTAGATTTCGCCCGCCTTGATCGAGATCGAGAGATCGTCGACCGCTTTCTTTTCCCCGTAGGTCTTGGACAGATGCTCGATCGTAAGAACCTCGGGGGTGTTTTTCGTTTCCATTTCGTGTCTCCTTGTTGCTGTCGTTTTGAATTGCTTTCCCGTAAAAACCGCCGCGGACGCTCATCCGCGGCGGTTTTGGAAAGAGCGTTTTACCAGGGGGAGAATTCTGCCCCGAGCAGTTTCAGAACCGCCTCGGTATAGAAGAAGTCTCCGTAGATGATCGACATATGCACGCCGGCTTTCTTCAGCCCCTCGGGGGACAGATCCGCCGGGTAGCGTTCGGTACCGTAGTCGAGCATATGGTCGTTTGCGGGATCAAAGTTACAGAACTTCTCACCCATCGTGCGAAGCAGGTTGACGGCGGCTTCAAGGTACTTGCCGCCCTCGTTTTCGGGCAGGATCTTCGCAAGTTCGATCAGCCCGCAAGCCGCGCAGGCGCCGGCGGTCGAGTCGTACAGGACCGGCTCCGCGGGAGCGCGGAAATCGACGCGGGGGAGCCAGTCGGACTTGACGTTCTCGACGAAGTAGTCCGCCGCGCGTTTCGCCCCTTCGAGATACCGTTCCTCTTTGGTGTGCAGGTAGGAGAGGACGAAACCGTAGACCGCCCACGAGCAGCCGCGCGACCACGACGAGCCGACGGCGTAGCCCTGTCCCGCTTGTGTGCCGGTCAGCGCGCCGGTCTCACGGTCGTGATCGACGATGTGGTTGACCGATCCGTCCGCGCGCAGATGATCGCGGAGAGAGACGTCGGCGTGCGCCTTCGCAAACCGCGCGAAGCGGTCGTCGTCGGTCACGTCGGACGCCCAGTAGAGCAGGGGGAGATTCATCAGACAGTCGATGATCGAGCGGTCGTAGTTGTCCCACGCCGTCCCGCGTTTGCCGTTCCACGCGCGGATAAATCCGCCGGGAACTTTGGTGGCGAGGATGAAGCGCGACGCCAGCGACGCCGCCATGTAGAGGTCGAGGTTCTTCGCAGCCTCGTCGCCCGTCAGCATATAATCCGCGCCGAAGGTGAGGTGCCACACGAACCCGACGTCGTGATCCAACCGTCCGAATTCGTCGGCGACCGGGCGGAGCAGTTCCTCGCTCCGTTTCGCCGTCTTTTTGTATTCCTCGTTTTTGGTGTAGGCGTAGAGCAGCCAGTTCAGTCCGCCCCAGAACCCGTTGGTCCACCAGGGACGGCGGCGTTCGGTCATATCAATATGAAACCCGTTCTCGTTCACGCCGTAGGGAAGTTTGTCGCGCGAGCGGAGCGTCACGGCGGAGAACTTCGTATCGATCTTCCGGAAGGTCTCTTCCGCCCACGCCCGATTCTCGCGGAGCAGCGTTTCAACGTTCTTCATTCGTTCGTTCTCCGTTTACGGCTGCTTGCCGATATAGGCGAGGATACCGCCGTCGACGTAGAGGATGTGACCGTTCACGAAGTTCGAGGCGTCGGAGGCAAGGAACACGGCGGGGCCCATCAGATCCTCGGGCGTGCCCCAGCGCGCCGCAGGCGTTTTCGCAACGATGAAGGCGTCGAAGGGATGACGCGATCCGTCGGGTTGACGCTCGCGCAGGGGGGCGGTCTGCGGCGTCGCGATGTACCCCGGACCGATGCCGTTGCACTGGATGTTCGCGCCGCCGAACTCGGAGCAGATGTTCCGCGTCAGCATTTTGAGTCCGCCCTTCGCCGCGGCGTACGCCGAGACGGTCTCGCGGCCCAGTTCGCTCATCATGGAGCAGATGTTGATGATCTTTCCGTGTCCCTTCTTCACCATCGAGGGGATCACGGCTTTCGAGACGATGAAGGGGGCGTTCAGGTCGACGTCGATCACCTGACGGAATTCCTTCGCGGTCATTTCGCACATCGGGATCCGTTTGATGATCCCGGCGTTGTTGACCAGAATGTCGATCACGCCGATCTCGCGTTCGACCTGCGCGACGAAGGCGTTCACCGCGTCTTCGTCGGTCACGTCGCAGACGTAGCCGTGCGCCTCGATCCCGTCGGCTTTGTAGGCGGCAAGCCCCTTATCGACGAGTTCCTGCTTGATGTCGTTGAAAACGATGGTGGCGCCCGCCGCGGCGTACGCCTTCGCGATGGCGTAACCGATCCCGTAGGACGCGCCGGTGATCAGGGCGATCTTGCCCTTCAGACTGAACATATTCTCACTCATTTTGCATTCTCCTTTCGCCGGGATCAGAGAAGGTCCCGCGTTTCGATGAAATCCATATCGGTAAATTCCTGGTTCTCGCCGCACATCGCCCAGATGAAGGAGTAGGCGCGCGTGCCGACGCCCGAGTGGATGGACCAGGACGGGCTGATGACCGCCTCTTCGTTGTGCATGATGATATGCCGCGTTTCCTGCGGTTCGCCCATCATGTGGAAGACCACGTCGTTTTCGCCCATATCAAGATAAAGGTAGACTTCCATACGCCGGTCGTGGGTGTGGCAGGGCATAGTGTTCCAGTTCGAGCCGGGTTCGAGTTGCGTCAGCCCCATCGCGAGTTGGCAGGACTGCATCACTTCGGGGTGGATGTACTGGTTGATAACCCGCTTGTTGCACTCCTCGACCGAGCCGCAGGGAACCTTCTTCGCCTTGGTGATGTCGATCTTTTTGATCGGGTAGGAAGTGTGCGCCGGGCAGGACGAAACGTAGAATTTCGCCGGAGCGTTCGGATCGCAACTCTTGAAGGTGATCTCTTTGTTGCCGCGCCCGATATAGATACCGTCGCGGGGGTTCATCTCGTACTCGGTCCCGTCGACCGTGATGATCCCTTTTCCGCCGATGTTGATGCAACCCATCTCGCGTCTTTCAAGGAAATATTCCGACGCCAGTTCCTTGCCGCCCACGAGTTTGAGCGTCTGGAACACCGGCATCAGTCCCGCCGTGATGATGCGGTCGATATGGCTGTAGACCATACGGATATTGTCCTTGGTGAACAGGTTGGCGATGTGGAACTCCTCTCTCAACCGTTCGGTGGTGTAGTGCTTGACGTCCTTCGCGTTGGATGCCTGACGAACTTCCATTTGTTTGATCTCCTTTTTGATATACGTTCCGTAAACTTGGATCTGGGTTAACGCCGCCCACGAGAGCGGGGTGGATACCTGTTTGAAGTGATGGAGAAAGACGGTTCGCGTCACGATTTTCGGAAAAACGATTTCCTGTCCCTCGGCTTTCCCCTCGAACTGTGCCGTCAGGGAAGTGCCGTCCGAGAACGTGACCTCGACCGATTTCCACCAGGTGTCGTGCGGAAAATCCGCCCGGAGATAAAAGACCAGTTTGTCGATCTCGACGTCGCGTCCGAAGTCGATCTCGTACTCGAGATCCTCCCGGGCGCCCCCCGCCCACGAATGGTAGGGGTAGTTGCCGTGCCCCTCGTTACGGATCACGCCGTCGATGGCGTTCCGCTCGAAGAAGCAGGGATCCTCCCGCGTCACGAAATTCGCCTTCGCGTGGGGATAGTACTTGTCAACCCCGTGCCGGTCGCAGGGGTTCAGGGCGACGTTGCGGTAGCCGTAGATCTCTTCGTCCGACAGTTCCCGAATCCGGATCCGGTGTTCGTTTCCGTTGAAAGCGTCGGGGTGATATCCGCGGCTGCGTTCGGCGCCGAACGGGATCAGGTACTCGAAGCGCCGCCCGGGAACGCATACGACCGCCTCTTCCATCGTCGCGTCGGGCTGCACGCCGATAAACTCGCCTTCGGACATCGAGACCTTGATCCTGTCGCCCTCGGCGTACTCGCCGGGGAAGACCGCGTCGATCCCGTAGCCCGAAGCGTCGAATTTGACCGTTCCGTCCGCTCCGACGATCGTCAGATGCAGCATTTGCCGCTCTCCTTCCGTTTTTTGATACGGCGTCCCGCCCGCCCCGGATCGGAGCGCGGCGAAAGCCGTTTTCGTTCAGCATACATTATACAATATCTTTTCGGTTTTGTCTATACTTTTTCGGCTTTTTCACCCGAAAAACCAAGTTCTGAAATACTGCGCAAGAATTCGGTAGGTTTTCCTTGCTTTTTTGACCGCGATGTGCTATAATACCTTCCGGCGGATTTTTACCGCCTTGCGTTATACGGAGGGGTATCGAAGCGGTCATAACGGGTAAGCGAGCAAAAACGATACGGTGTATCGTTTTTGCGAAGCGCGTAA
>CAMZBE010000051.1 GCA_947304475.1 uncultured Clostridia bacterium | reverse complement strand
CGCCAACTCTTTTTCGAGTGCGGCGAGATCCTCTCGGGCGTGCTCTCGGATCCGGGACTGCCGGAGAAGATCGCCCGCGCGGTCGGGTCGGTCTCGTCGTTTTTTCTCTCGCGTATTCCCGGCGGGGCGGGATCGCTGCTGCCGGAGTTCGATCTTGCGTCTCCCGTGCAGAACGCGCTGTCCGCGCTGCTCTCGTTTCTGCCGAGGGTGGTCGGCGGCATCCTTTCGCGGATCCCCTCGTTTCTTTTCGCTCTGTTCGTGTCGGTTTTCGCGGCGGTCTGGTTTGCCGCCGATCCCGATCTGTTTGCGCGCCTGAAAACGCGGTTGCTTCCGCCGGCGTGGTCGGCGCGCGCCGAGACGCTTTGGCGCGGATTGCTCCGCGGCGCCCTGACCGTCGTATACGCCTACGGAATCCTGTTCTGCCTGACTTTTCTGATCCTGCTCGGCGGTCTGTTTCTTCTCGGGGTTCCCTGCGCCCTGCTTTGGTCGCTTCTGATCGCGCTGTTCGATCTTCTGCCGGTACTCGGCGCGGGCGGGATCCTCGTTCCGTGGGGACTGATCTCAATCTTTTCCGGGCCGGGGGCGTTCGGGGCGTGTCTGCTTTCGCTCTCGCTCCTGCTCTTTATCGTGCGGCAGATCCTGACGCCGCGGCTGGTCGGCAGGGGGCTCGGAATCCACCCGCTGCTCGCCTTCTTTGCTTTTTACGCCGGGTGGAAGATCGCCGGAGCGCCGGGGGTGCTTGCCGGGCTGATCCTCGCGGCTTTGGCGAGAGGCAAGTTCCGTCGGGCGGAGACGGAAGCGCCCGGAACGGAATAAGGGGCCCCGCCGTCAGCGGAGCCCCTTATACTACCGACGGAAAATCACGCACGGGTGACTTTGCCGGAACGAAGGCAACGGGAGCAGACGTAAACGGTCTTGTGAGTCCCGTTGACGATAGCCCGAACCTTACGGATATTTGCCTTCCAGGTTCTGTTGGTCTTGCGATTCGAGTGGGAAACGGCGTTCCCGAACGCGATCTTCTTATCGCAAAATTCGCATTGAGCCATGATTTTCACCTCCATAATACACGCACGATCGGACGGATCTATCTGATCATTTTTTCAAAAACCTATAAATCGGCGAAGCCTATTATAACACAGTCGGAAAAGAATTGCAAGTGTTTTCTTAAAAAAAATTACGCGATCGGGCGTACGGCGCGCATCGAGGCGGCGGACCGACCGAAAAAATGCGCCCGGACGGGGTTGCCGCCTTGATTTTTCCGGTCGGTTGTGCTATACTCTTTTCGGAAACCCAATCGCGTGAACGGGCGGGACGCCCGGGAAGGAGAAGATATGGAAGAAGTATTGCAGATCGTCGGTTCGATCCTGCTGCTCGTCGTCGGCGTGGCGGTGATCCTGTACGTATTGTTCCGGAAGAGCCCGGTGAAGAACGCCGAACCCGACGCCGCCGAAGAGAACGCGGAGGAAGAGGGCGACGAGACAGAAGACGACGGCGACGATATCCCCGAGGGAGAGACGCCCGCGGAGATCGTGCGCGACGAAGACGAGCGGGAACGTACCGAAGAGTGACCGTTCCGAAGACAAAACCGAAAGAACCCCCGGCGTTTTCGACGCCGGGGGCTGCTTTTTCAGAGTTCGGCGCGCATCGAGGCGGCGGTGTCGGCTTCGAGCGCGATCAGCCGCTCGGCAAGCGAGCGCGATTTTTCGTCCGCCGCGGGGTATTGGTTGAGATAGCGCGAGAGCGACTTGACGCCCATGTTGCAGCCGTCGGTCATCAGACTTGCGATGGTCTCGTCCGAGCGGTCCATCGCGATCTCGACGTTGGTTTTGATCCACGACATGGATTTTGCCACCGGGTTCGGGTTTTTGCCCCCGTCGCGGTGCTCGTCGAGCAATTCCCGTACCTCGTCCCCGAGCGTCTCGTGCTCCTCCCGACAGCGGATCAGCGTCGTCCGGAGCGCCTCTCCCTTCACTTTGTCGATCACCTCGTTGATGGAGTCCACTCCCATTTTGATCCCCGCGTCACATTCGCGGAGCAGGCGGACGGTATCGTTTTCGTTCATTCGGTTTCCCCTTTCGCTTTTTTTGCAGTATACCCGGCAAAGACCGAAACTATACGGGAAAACCGCGGCTTGCAAAGCGGGAGAATCCGTGTTATAATCAATACGGAATGAAAACGGGAAGGAGCGGAGAAATGGACGGGGAAGCGAAACTGATCGCGACCGGAGAGGGACTGACGCTCTCGGACGGAAAGAACGCCGTCCGGGGGGACTTTACCCGTCTTCTGCCCCGGATCAGGCGCGGAAATCTTGCGGGCGAGCATCTGGTGCGCGCCGTGAAGATCAAAGGGATCGACGAGCCGCTCGTGGTCGACGCGACCGCCGGGCTCGGAGAGGACGCGTTCCTGCTTGCGGCGGCGGGCTGCCGCGTTCTGCTCTTTGAGCGTGATTCCGTGATCGCCGCTCTGCTTGAAGACGCCCTCGAACGGGCGAAACGCGATCCCGAAACGGCGCCGATCGCTTCGCGTATGACGCTGTATAAAGAGGACAGCATTCTGGCGCTCCCGACACTCTCGCCCGACGTGGTTCTGCTCGATCCGATGTTTCCCGAACGAAAGAAATCGGCACTGGTCAAGAAGAAATTCCAGTTGCTCCATCTGCTCGAACGCCCCTGCGAAGACGAGCGCGCACTGCTCGACGCCTCGCTCGCCGCCCGTCCGAAGCGGATCGTGATCAAGCGCCCGGCGAAGGGACCGTACCTTGCCGGGGTGAAACCGTCGTTCTCGCTTTCGGGCAGCGCGGTGCGCTTCGACTGTATCGTTTTGTAAAGGCGTTTCGCCCCCGATTGTAACGGCGTTCCACCCCCCGAAAAGAAGAAAACCCCCTCCGCGATTTCGGCGGAGGGGGTTCGGCTTTCAGGGCGTTTTCCGGAGGGGTTTTAAGATTGAGACTGCGACGCCGCGGATCAGGATCGCGTCGTAGATCTGGTCGGGATACGCTTTTTTGTCGTCGTTTGCGGCGCGCAGCACGATTTTTTTGCGTTTGGGATCGGGCAGAAAGATTTTCAAGGTCGCTTCGTTTTCGATCAGGGCTGCGACGATCTCGCCGAGTTCGGCTGTCGGCTGCCGACGGATTAGCACCAGATCCCCGTCATCGATCCCGGCGTTTTCCATCGAGCGTCCCCGGGCGCGCAGCCAGAAGTATTCGCCGCTCCGGGTGACGTCGGCGGGCAGGGGGATCGCCTCGTCCCGCGTTTCGTCCACCCATACCGGCGCGCCGCAGGCGATCTCGCCCGCCAGCGGCGCCGTCCGTCCTCTGCGCGACGCGAGCGTCGGCGTCTCGATATGCCGACCGTTCAGTTCGATCATGCCGCTCTCCGCCATCCGATGCAGATACTTATGCACCGTCCCGACGGCAAGCGACAGTTCCGACGCGATTTCGGCGATGGTCGGGGTATAGCCGTTCTTTTCGTGGTAGCGGTCGACGAACGCGATCACGGCGTTCATCGTTTCCGTGCTCAGATACCGCATCCTGCACCTCTTATCGTGAAGATTTTTTCATTTCTATTATAGCACGCCTTCGTCCGGAATGCAAGTCCGCGGGCGTTTTTTCATGTGCGCGCGGGAAAACAGGGCGAATTGACAAAAACGCGGGGCGTGAACGCCGCTTTTTTACGCAAAACGGAGAAAAACGCCGCCGTCGTCCCGTATTTTTGCAAAAACGGTTGCAAAAAGTTGCAAAAGATAGTATAATACAGAAAGTATATCCGTTCATTCTGCAAGAAATTGGAACGGAAAATGCAAAACACGGGAGAAACGGTATGCGTTACGACCAAACCGACCGCGCCGGACTGCTCCGGGAGCGCGAACGCCTGACTTCGGAGTTTGAGGCGTACCGCGCCGAGGGGCTGAAACTCGACCTTTCGCGCGGCAAACCCGCGGCGGATCAACTCGACCTGTCGACGGATCTTTTGAATATGAAACTCGCGCCGGGGGAATGGATCGCCGACGGCTTCGACTGCCGCAACTACGGCTGTCCCTGGGGGCTCCCCTCCATGCGCCGGTTCTGGGGCGAACTGCTCGGCGTTCCGGCGGAGCAGATCATCGTCGGGGGGAACTCCAGTCTCGCCCTGATGTACGGAACGATCTCCCGCGCCATGCTCTTCGGACTTGCGGACTCGCCCGCCCCTTGGTCGACCGAACCCGCCCGCAAGTGGCTCTGCCCCGCGCCGGGATACGACCGCCATTTCGCGATCACCGAAAAGATGGGGTTCGAGTTGATCCCGGTCGATATGACGTCGACGGGACCGGATATGGATCAGGTCGAAAAACTGGCGCTCGATCCCACCGTCAAGGGGATCTGGTGCGTGCCGAAGTACGCAAACCCCACCGGGATCACCTATTCGGAAGAGACCTGCCGCCGCCTGGCGTCGATGAAGACCGGGGCGCCCGACTTTACCGTAATGTGGGATAACGCCTACGCCGTCCACGATCTTGCCGACGAGGGCGACGAGTTGGCGAATATCTTCAATCTTGCCAAGGAGTACGGAACCGAGGACCGGTTCATCTGCTTCAGTTCCACCTCGAAGATCACCTTCCCGGGCGCGGGCGTTTCCGCGATGGCGGCGAGCCCCGCCAATATCGAGGCGGCGAAGAAGTATCTTGCCGTCGAGACCATCGGGTACGACAAACTGAACCAACTCCGTCACCTGAAGTACTTAAAGGACGCCGCGGGCGTCAAGCGCCAGATGGCGCGCCACAAAGCGTTGCTCGAAGGGAAATTCCGCGTGCTCGAAGAGACGCTCGAACGCGATCTCGGCGGGCTCGGGATTGCCGAATGGACGCACCCGAAGGGCGGGTATTTCGTCAGTCTGGATCTCCCCGACGGGTGTGCCATGCGCACCTACGAACTCGCCAAAGAGGCGGGCGTGACGCTGACGCCCGCGGGCGCGACCTTCCCCTACGGAAAGGATCCTCGCGACCGCAATCTCCGGCTTGCACCGACCTGCTGTCCGGTTGGGGATCTTATGACCGCCGCCTCGATTTTAACCGTTGCGGCGCGGCTCGCCTCACTTGAAAAACTGCTCTGACGGTTCACCCTCCGGGCGACCGCACCGCCCCCGCCGGACGGTCGGACCGTGCGCCCGGTCTCCTCGCTTCTCCCGCCGGGATCCCGCCCGGCGGGTTCTCTTTTGCAAAAAAGTCACCCGACGCGCGACTTTTTTCGCAAAAGGGGTTGCACACTGCGTGCTTTTATGGTAGAATAGGATAGAAAACCGAACGAAAAGGGGGCGGATCGACAAATGGGACTCGGACAAAACATCAAGGCGCGGCGCAAGGCGCTGAAACTGACGCTTGAGGACGTGGCGGCTGAGGTCGGCACGAGCAAACAGACCGTGCAACGCTACGAAAGCGGGCAGATCGCGAACATCCCGCAGGAAAAGATCGAGCGGCTCGCGGCGGCGCTCGGCACGACGCCGGCGGCGCTGATGGGGTGGGAAGAAAGCCCCGACGCGGAGGGCAAACTGCTTCCGATCCGTGTGCGGCGGGTTCCGATGCTCGGCAAGATCGCTTGCGGCACGCCCATCTACGCCGAAGAGGAGTACGGCACCTACCTTGCCGTCGACGAAAAACTGGACGTCGACTTCTGTCTGCGCGCCTGCGGGGACAGTATGACCGGCGCGCGGATCATGGACGGCGATCTGGTGCTGGTGAAGAAACAGGAGTCGGTCGACAACGGCGAGATCGCCGCCGTCGCGGTCGAGGGGGAAGCCACCTTGAAACGCGTTTACTACTACCCCGAACAGCAGAAATTGATCCTGACGCCCGAAAACCCCCGGTACGAACCGTTGGTTTACATAGGGGCGGAACTCGACCGTATCCAGATACTCGGGAAAGCCGTGGCTTTCCAGAGTAGATTGCATTGACGAACGGAGAAAATATGGAAGGATATCTTGCACTGTATATTCGGGGCGTCGGTTTGGGCACCTGGCCGCTTGCCGGGATCACGGTTGAAGCCGATGCGGTGCGGCTCTCGTTTGCCGGGGGAGAGGAGTGCGTCGCGGAGAACCCCCGGGGCGTGACCGAAACCGACGGCGGGATCGAGATCGAAGAGGCGGATAACGTCGTATGGCGCGGCGTTCCCGAAGAATTGAGCCGCGAATTCCGCCCGGGCGACGGAAAACCGGAGAGCAAAGCGTTGGTCGCCTTCAGAAGAGAGAAAGCGAGGGAACCGTCGCTTGAGGAGACCAAATACCTCTTTTTCCTCTGCGACGGCAGCAGTTTTGCTGCATGGGACCTCGGGCTGAAGATCCCCCGCGAACTTGAAAACGAGTGGCGGGAGCAGATCAAGGCGAATTTGCTTGCAAAGATTGCCGAGACGGACGGGGACGAGCGGATCGAGACGGTCAAACGCTACTGCGATCTGCTGCAGGAAGACGAAGCCGCCCGGTATATCGCGGCGTTTGCCGAAGAGAAGCGGCTCGAACCCGAAGAGATCGAAGAGTTGACCGCGTACCGGGAAGGACGCGTTAAGCGCGGCGAGCGGATCAAGCGGGCGTTCATCTCCGACACCGTCGACGCCGCCCCGGCGGGGTTCGTCTCGTATCCCGCCGCCGCCCTGATCGGTCGCCGCTACGAGACGAGACAGGATTCCGTGCCGCGTGTCTACGCACCGGCAGGCGTCACCTTCAACGAGGTGTGGTACGCCTTTCTTGCGGGCAGGATCGCCTTCCTTGACCTCGGACTGATCCGGTACCGGAAGATGCTCGACTGCTGCCTCTCGCTTCTCTGCCAGCCGTTCTTTGACGACCTGTACCGGCAGATCAAGAACGCGATCGGCGGGATCCCGAAACGGAAACGGAAGACGATCGAGAAAAAGATCCTGCGCTTCTACGCCGATCCCGTGCGCCTTGCGACCGTGGAACTGCTGACGTCAAAGGGCGTGAAGGTCATCGGACACGAGTTTAACCTCGAACACGACGTTTACGGGAAGAGTAGGGAACTGATCGACCTGATCCGCGCCGCCCGGTAAAACCGGGAGTCGCCGAGTGAAACAACGAAAAGCCGCCGGGCATCCGCCCGGCGGCTTTTATGCGTTTTCCCGCGCAGGCAACTAACTCCGGCTATAGGAGACTCAGGGCAATTTGAAGCAAGTGGTTTGGCAATCTACTACATTGAAATAATCCGTCAATTATGGTATAAATATTTATGAAGCAAGCCTATGCGATTCATTTTGCACCGTTTGTAGAAAAGTCAAAAAAGAGCAATTTATATGCAAAAGACGGCAAGTGCGGCAGACATGAAACGCACGCACGCTTCAAAGACGAACGAATTTTTATGCAAAGGAGACATGGTATGAACAAACGCAAGACTGCCCGGAAAGCAACCGCGATCCTTCTTATCCTCGCGATGATGATCGTCGGCGTGACACTCATCCTTCCCGTCGCGGTGTCGGCGGACGATCCCGCACAGATTACGGATTTCAGTTATCAGGCGCTCGCGGGCGCGACGCTTGCCGACGATTCGACCGATCTGCGCTTCCTCTTCAAGATCGACTCGCTCGAGTACGAGAAGGTCGGCTTCGTGTTCTCGAAGAGCGACGCGACGCCCACGATCGGGGAGAGCGGATGCGGCGTTTACGAAACGACGTCGGTGTACGGCTCGATCGCCGCCGCCGGTGAACCGCAGGAAGCCGGGGAAGGTCAATGGTGGGTGGCGGTCAAACTGGCGGGGATCCCGCAGGCAAGTTTTGACACGACCGTCTATGTCGTCGGCTTCGTCAAAGAGGAAGGGCAGGATCCCGTCTACTCCGAAGTACGGCAACTGTGCGCCTGCGCCGCGCTCGGCCACGGTTCGACTTCGTGCGTTGAGGTCGACGCCGATCTGCACGCCCGCGTTTGCTCGACGTGCGGGGGAACGGCAGCAACGGAGGGACACAACTTCTCGATGGCGGTATCCGACAACGTCGCGACCTACACCTGCCTTGACTGCGGGTATTCGTACGCGACCGGCGTGAAGACGAGCCAGTTCGAGGGGACACCGACGATCGGGAAGTTCAGTATTCAGGACAATTCCGATACGATCACGAAGGCGGCGTACGACAGCGA
>CAMZBE010000050.1 GCA_947304475.1 uncultured Clostridia bacterium | reverse complement strand
ATCGGAAGAGGAGACTTCGTTTTTCCCTTGTTTTTATTGACTTTTTTACACTTTCCGTTTGTTCGATCGCAGGAGATTGCCTTTTTCGCCCTGCCGCAAGAAAGAACATCTTTTGTGAGTGAAAACGTTATGGTTTTGTTTTTCGCGTTAGCGGTTTCTCCGCGCAACGAGGGACGCGGGACGTCGTTTCGCATCTGCGAAGCGCGCTGCGCGCATACGAACGCCGCACACGGTCACCCGGTGTGCGGCGTTTCGGTTAATCGGAGTTCATAAGTCGTTTCGACGTTCAGATCCCGGACACCCCGTTCAGCCAACGGTCGACGGCACGGGAAAGGTTCTCGCGGCTGCGGGCGAAGTTCTCTTCAAGTGAAAGGGCGGGATCGTTGATGGTACAGACGGTGGTCCCTTCGGGGGGCGGCGCGTTGTCTTTCGCGCCGCAGAATACGACGACCGGCTTCCCCGCCGCCCGCGCACGGGAAATGATCTTGCCGCAGATCTTGCCCATACTTGACGTCGCGTCGAACTTCCCCTCGCCGCAGACGACGACGTCCGCGTCTTTCACCCGCCCGTCAAAATCGATCGCGTTGAGGAAGAAGTCGGCGCCCGAGACCAGTTCGCCGCAAAGAAAGGCGCGGACGAAATAGCCGAGTCCACCCGCCGCGCCCGCACCCGGGGTATCGGACGAAACCCCGAGAAACGAGGTCATCTCCGCGTAATGCGTCATGTATTCGTCAAGTTCGGCGCGCTTTTTGCGGGTGCGCGCCCCCTTCTGCTTCGCGTAAACGAACGAGCAGCCGGTCTCGCCGGTCAGAGGGTTGGTCACGTCGCACAGTCCGGTGAAACGAACCCCGGCGATCCTTTTTTTCAGTTCCGTCACGTCAACCGACGCAATCTTTCCGAGCGTGCCGCCGACCGGAAGGAACGGCTCACCGTTTTGGTCGCGGAATACCGCACCGAGGGCGGTTGCGGCGCCCGCGCCGCCGTCGTTGGTCGAACTGCCGCCCAGCCCGATCACGATGCGTTTCGCGCCGCGGTCGATCGCGTCCGCGATCTGGTCGCCGAGCCCCCTCGTCGTGGTGACGAAGGGATTCCGGATCTTCGCGCCGGGAAGTCCCGAGGTGTCGGCGATCGCAAGGAACGCGACGTCGTCCTTCATTCCGAAGGTCGAGGGCACACGCCGTCCGGTCGCGTTGGTCGCCTGTCCCCGCACGGTCTGCCCGCCGTAGATCGCGGTCAGGTATTCCGCGCTCCCTTCCCCGCCGTCAAAGGCGGGAAACAGGGTAACGGTGCTGCCCGGAGCACGGACGAGGATCCGGTCGCGCACGATCTCACAAACGGTTTTTGCCGTCATACTGCCCTTGAAACTGTCGCTCATAACGAGAAAGCGCATGTTCATACCCCCGGCGAGAACCTCACCGGTCTTTCTAATTGTATATATTCATTATATAGCGTGCAAAGGAAAATTGCAATAGCGCGCAAAGAAAAAGACGCCCGCCGTCACATGGACGGCGGGCAAACCGGCGTTGGAAAAGCGTTTTCCCTTCCTTCTTTTTATACGCCGACACGCGCAAGGAAATCGAGAAACGCGCCGGGGTATTCGGTGGGCGCGGGGAGCCCGGTCTGCCCGATCGCGACGGTCTTGTTTTTTCCGTGGTAGTCGCTGCCCGCCGTGACAAAAAGCCCGTACCTGTCGGCAAAGGAGAGCAGTCCGGCGGTCATTTCGGGGGTAAAGCCGGAGTAGAACGCCTCGATCCCCTCAAGCCCGTACCCTTTGAGCCGGACCAGTCGGTTCTCCAGTTCGTCGGGCGTCAGGCGGTAAAGTCGGTTTCATTGAAGCAGCGGACAAGGGACGCGACCTGTTCCGCATCGCCGGAGAGAATGATGCGGCAGCAACCCTTATCCCAGTCGAAGGTGAAGACCACGTCGGACGCGTCGTTCATTTTGTCACAGAAGAAGCGCGAGATCGCGTTCCCCTCCTTGAGCGTGGCGGGCACGTCGAGGATAACGCAGGTGCGCGCCGTTTTCGCCCCCTTCCCCGCAAGGAAGTCGAAGACAATCCCGTTTCGCTTGATCCGGATCCCTTCCTTGACGAAAGGCTCGGCAAAGAAACGGTCGAGATCCTCGTCCGAGAACCGCCATACGCCGTCGACCTTCTCACCCTTCAGGATCCCGCCGAGGAGATAGTTGCGCAGGGTGCGCGTCGTGAACCCCGTCATCAGAGCAAGATCGTTCAGATTGTATTTTTTCTCCATTTTCATTTTCTCCTTTCGCGGTCTGTTGACCTCTTACGATTACAGTATAGCAGACGCAAGGAAAAAAAACAATTTGAAAAAAGGCGAGTTTTTCACAACGGAAAAAGATATAAAAAACGCGGCGGACTTGTGCCCGCCGCGTGTCGGTCGAGAATTATTCTCCCGCCTGTTCGTTGTTCGTGTTTGCGTCAGCGTTGGTCGGAAGATTGTACCAGGTTTCGAGCAGTTCGTCGATCTTAGTCTGTTTGCCGGCACGTTTCGATTCGTACCAGGTAACGACGTCGGCGCTGCCCCAAACGAACCCGTTGTCCTTCATGACGCCGTGGAAACGCGCGCCGTCCTTCCGCATCGAAGCGTCTTCAATCGCCTTGTCGCGGGAGTTTGCCAAGTTCTCGTAGATCACGTCGAGCATACGGCTGGTACCCTGGTTGTAGGTCGTGGTCCGGTATTTGGTCACGATCTGCAGGAACTCTTCGCGGATGTCGCCGGAGTTCTCGGTGCAGTACTGCAGGAACGCCGAGATAGCATCCGCCTTGCCCAGAGAAGTACGGACGTTGATCGCGCCGCAGTCTGCGGTGTTGTGAACGATGGTGTTGTAATTCTTATTGACGTCAACCTTCGGCAGCGGAACGACAGAATAGGTACTCGTCATGTTCTGGAAGGTCACGTTTTCGAGCGCGCCGAGCAGGGTAGGACCTGCGAAGAGCAACGTGTTTTCGGAGAACTTAATCTGCGAATACGCGAGGCCGGGGTTTTCAATGGTCGCACCGGAGGCTCCGACTGCCGTCACGAACGCGCCCGGTCCGCTAAAGACGCCCTTCACTGCGTCGAAGATCGCGCCGACGGTCGCTGTGTCCTCTTTGAGTACGATCCTCGTCTTAGGGTTGCTCGGATCGGTCTCGTCAATGGAAGTCTCGGTCAGCGATTCGCCGGTCGAGAAGAGGATCAGAGCGGAAGGCATACCGGAATATCTGTCGGTCACGATCCCGAGGAGGTCCTGAATGGAGTTCCCGCCGCTGTTGTCGGTATCAACCCAGATCGCCTCGCAGAGTTTGCCGAGCGTATCCCAAGTCCAGTTGCCAAGTTCAACGTAGTCGAAGAAACGTTCGGAGAGGTTCTCGCCGGTCTCGAGCGTTTCACCTTCGCCGAGAATGGCGGGAGCCAGATCGGCGGAATGTTCATCCATCAAATTCATATTGAACGGAAGAACGCCCATCGCACGCATGATATCGAGGAAGTAGTCGCTCGCCAGAACGTAGGCGCGGTCGCCGGTGAAGGAATAACTCTCCATCCAGGTCTTCATCCAGCCCTTGGCGTCAAAGTCGAAATACCCGCCGGGAAGATCAATGATATCACGGAAGACACCTTGCGTTTTCAGCGCGATATTCAGGTCAAAGACCATATTGACGAACAGGTCGGGAGCGTCGTCGGCGTTGCCCTGAACCAACGTGACGATCTCATCGCATTGAGTATTCCAGTCTTTATCCATATCGGTATACTCAATGGTCAGACCGAGCAACTCCCTTGCTTTTTTGTTACGCTCGTAAACCATCTGCTGGATCGCGGAAGTCTCGTTTTCCTTAATCTCGTCGGGCCCCTTCAGGTAATCTTTGTTCTTGGCAACGCGTTCCGCACTGGTGAATACGTCCAAACTGATCTTGAAAGACCGATCGGCCGCGGAAATAGCGTTGACCTCTGACGCGATCTGCTCCCACTTGTTCGTGGTCGCCTGCTGGGTGACGGGCTCCGTCTCCGGCGCAGCCGTCGTCTCTTTGCCCTTTTTATCCTTTTTGCAGGACGTGAAGCAGAAAGCAATCATGACCATGCAAAGGATCAGAGCAAGGATGCTGTACAGTTTCTTCATTTTTCCCTCCTAAAAATGATGATGATACTTTCGACCGACGGGAACAATCCCCCCTTCCGGAAGGAACCGAAACGACCGCTGCGGCGGTTCTTGCAAACGGAACGCACTCACTTTTCCCGTCTTTGTCGAATTCCATTATAACATATCCGTGCCTTTAAGTAAAGTGTTTGTGCAAATTTTTTCTTTTGGAATATATAAAAATGTTATTTTTCGGCGTTTCTGCCTGTATTTTTTTCTTTTTCCGAGAAGACGCACAAACAAAAACGGGACCGTCGCGTCGCGGCAGTCCCGAACAGGACGTTTCTTTCTTACAGGACGGTGATGCTGCCGTCGGGATTTACGCTCACCGCTTCCCTGTCTGCGGTCTGCCCGCGTTTGAAGGCGACGTACTCCTTGACGGTCGGGAAGACGGGCTTGAAGTTGGCTTTGATCAGTTCTGCTTTCGCCGCGCCGTTTTCAAGCAGTGAAGAAATCAGACCAAGTTGCAGAAGCGCGGAATTGCAGCAGGTCTTTTTCGGATCGGGGATCGCGTAATCCATTCCGTGCTCGTTGCCGGTCGCGCCGATCGAGTAAGGGTGAATTGCGGGAACGTTCACCGCGATATCGCCCATATCGGTCGAGCACGCTTCCCAGACGTCGGTTTTATCGTCGATACACTCTGTTCCGCCGATCGCCTCGCAGACGCTGTTGTAAACGACGGTCAGCATTTCGTCCTCTTTGAAGGGCTCGCTGCCCGCGATGTCGGAGATGCGGACGGTGCAGCCGTTTGCGGCAGCCGCCGCGGCAATCGCGCGATTGATGCGACGGTTCGCGGTGTCGAGCGCCGCGCTTGAAGCGGCGCGGACGTAACTCTGCATCACCACCTCGGCGGGAACGGCGTTGACCACGTCACCGCCCTTGGTGATAATGGGATGAAAGCGGACGAAATCGCCCTCGGGGAAGGTTTCACGCAGATTGTTGACCGCCTGGATCGCCAGCGTCGCAGCGTTCAGGGCGTTGATCCCGAGGTGCGGGCAGTCCCCGGCGTGCGCCGCTTTTCCGCGGATCACGATCTTTTTGCGGATCACCCCGTTGTATCCTTTGTACTTGCGGAACAGTTTGTGTTGCTGCGTCCCGTCGATCGTGCCGACGTGCACCATGAAAGCGAGATCGACGTCGTCGAAATAGCCGCGGGACAAAAACTCCTGCTTGCCCGAGGCAAACCGGATCTTTCCCTGTCTGATCAGATCCATACGATACTCGATCTCAATGCCCTCTTCGGCGGGGACAAGGCAGAGTTTAATCCGCCCCGAAAGACCGTCGAGCGCCCCCTTTTCCTTCAGCGCCGCCGCAAGACCGAGCAGAGCCGCGCACTGGGCGTGGTGCCCGCAGGCGTGGACGGCGTTGGTCGTTTTGTCCCTCTCGGGGTGGTCGGCGCAATAGAGCGCGTCGAGTTCGGCAAGCGCCAGAACGGTCGGTCCCGGTCTGCCGGTATCGACAACGGTATAGAAGCCCGTGATCCCTTCCGCCTCGGTCAGTTCGTACCCGAGATTGCGGAACGCGGCTTTCATGTACGCGTCGGTTTTGAACTCCTTATATCCGACTTCGGGCGTTTTCCAGATATCGCGCTCGGCTTTGACGATCAGATCGCTCTGCTTTTCGATCAGGGCTTTGAGTTTTTCGATATCCATACTTTACTCCTTTGCTTTGATGAACCCGTTCTCGTACGCCAGTTCGGTGCCGAGAGCAGCGGAGAGTTCGCGATACTTGGAAAAGATCTTTTCGCCTTCCGCGCTCCCGGTTTTGAAGCCCAGTTTCACCGGCATCATCGTCAGTTCACGGAGTACGCCGTCCTCAAAGGTCAGTTTCGGCACGACGGAGAGAAAGTTCTTTTCGTTTGTTTGCAGTCCGATCTTTCCGTCCCTTGACCGTACCCGGAGCGCCTCTTTCGCGGTCGCGTCGACGTCCAGCCCGTACTTTTCCATAAAATCGGGCGGAAGATACTCGACGCGCATTCCCTGATAGATGAAATCGCCGAGCGAATAGAAGACCGGTTTGCCGCGATAGATCTCCAACCCGCGGAGAACGTGTACGCCCCCGCCGAAAACGGCAGACGCGCCCGCGTCGATCGCCGCGCGGCAGAACTCCTTGAGATAGGCGGGCGGATCGGTTTCGGTCTCCCCTTCCTCGTCGTGGCAATGCACGAGAAGAAAGACCAGATCGTTTTCCGTTTTTGCCTTTTCGATATTGCCGCACAGACGGGCAAGATCCCCCTTGTTGCAACGCGAGCGCGGCACGTCCTTGTCGGTCGTGAACGCGGTGTCACCGAATACGAAGGTCCCCTCGGGATCGGGCAGCATATAGCCCGTCGCGATTTCCGCGTCGCGGCAGGCGTTGATCGCGGTGGCGTCCGCGATCCGCTTCAGATCCGCCAAATCTTTTTCCGACACGGTGTACGAGGTCTCGTGCCGCAGGTAGTTGACACCGGGACGGGCGGCAAAGACCTTGAGAACGGCAATTTCAAAACCGTCGGCATTACCCTTTTCGTCGAGGAAGTCGACGGTCGATAGCAGCCCCGCGTAAGAATAGTCCATCGCGTGATTGTTCGCGGTGCCGTAAAAGTTGAATCCAAAGGATTCGAGGCTCGGAAACGCTTCTTTTCTCGTGTTGAGCCAGGTCCCGCCCGAATACCGGTTCGCAAAAGTCCCGAAATCCGACAGATTGGTTTCGAGATTGGTGATCCGGACGTCCGCGTCGGAAAGGAACGCGTCGAGCGGACCGCGGACGGTTTCGTATTCGGGGGGGAAGTCCGCCGTAAACAGCGAATCGCCCGTCGCCACAACTTTAATCGTCATCGAGTTGCTCCTTTAACTGCTTTTTAGCCGTTCTTGCCGCCCGGATATCCGCCAGGGTCGACAGGAACGAGGACAGGAGGATGAGAAGCCCGCCGAAGAGGAGATGGAACGAGAACGCGTCTTGTCCGACAAACACGGCGACGATCCCGGTCACCACCGAGGAAAACGGTAAGATCACTGCTACGGCGGCGGCGCTGATGTACTTCAAAACCGCGGTGCGGATCAGCCAGGCGAACGTACTGGTCGAGAGAACCAGAACCGCAAGGAGCAAAAGGTGCTTCGGCTCCCACGAAAACGAGATCGCCTCGAGCGGGGCTCCGTTTACTTGGATCGCGTTCAAAACGACCATGGCGACGCCCGATACCACGACGTTGACCCACATCTGGATCGTCAGGTACAGCACGGCGTTCAGCCGGATGGCAAAGACGCCCGTGGTCGCGATGTTCACGCCGTAGAAGATCCCCGCCAGGGCGCACAGGATCTCGCCGATCCCGAACGTCCCTCCGCCCGACGAGATCAGCCCCGATAGGACGAAACAGCCGAACAGGCAGAGAAGACTTGCCCCGATGGTGAGCGGGTGCGGCTTCTTTTTCACGTAGAGGAACAGGAGAAGCGGCACCACCACGCACGAGAGGTTTTCCAAAAACGCGAACTGCGTCGGTGTCGTGTACTGCAGCCCGATCTTTTGCGTCAGATTCGCCGCCCCCACGAAAAGACCCGTCGGCACGGCTATCTTGAAATACGTCGCGTTCAGCAGTTTGCGTTTCGGGAAACACTCGGGGAGCAGTACGACGGCGGAGATCAGCGAACTGACGAAGGTGAACGCGCCGCCCGAATAGAAGGACAACAGACCCGTGGCAAAAACCGGGTACAATCCCCAAATAAGAACGACGAAAATGATCCCGCCGTACGCAAGGACGCGTTTATGACCGGCGTTCAGATCGCCGGTTTCGGTCTGATCTTTCATAGTTTTATCTCCGTGATCCGACGCTTGAAAACGGGACGCTCGCCGTCGGGCGGGCGTCCCGCTGCTGTCTTACAGGATCTTCAGCAGATCGGTGATCGAGTAGCCGGCAAGCCCGAGGGTATCGAGCGTCCGCGCTTTCTCGGCTTTGTAGTCTCTGCCCATGATGGACGAGACGATCTGCAGCATCGCCCGCACG
>CAMZBE010000049.1 GCA_947304475.1 uncultured Clostridia bacterium | reverse complement strand
TTCGACGGGCGGCAGCGGTTCCTCTTTCTTACCGGCGAAGATGCGCCGGAACAGTTCGTTCAGGTCGGTCATAGCGCGTCAGATACCCCCGAGTTCGGCGTACCGACGGTCGAGATCGGCGATCCACGCTTCGCTCCCGGCGTCGCTCGGCATCGAGAAACCGCCGCGCGGAGAGAGCGAGAGCGAACCGATCTTCGGTCCGTCCGCAAGGCACGAACGCTTGAATTGCTGTGAGAAGAAACGACGGAAGAAGATCTTCTCCCACCGGTAGATCTCGTCGAGCGGATAATCGGGCGAAAACGCGCGGACGGCGAGCCGCAGGATCTTGCCCGGCGTGAAGCCGTACCGGACGGAATACCAGAGGAAGAAATCGTGCAGTTCGTAGGGACCGACGATCCCCTCGGTCTTCTGCGCGATCTCGCCGTTTTCGGGCGGGAGCAGTTCGGGGCTGACCGGAGTGTCGAGAATATCCCGCAACACCTCGGCAACCGCTTTTTCTCCCTTGGCGTCGCAGTCGTTTGCGACGGCAGCGACGAGGTGGCGCATCAAGGTCTTCGGCACCCCGGCGTTGACGCCGTACATCGACATATGATCGCCGTTGTAGGTCGCCCAACCGAGCGAGAGTTCGGAGAGGTCGCCCGTCCCGACGACCAGCCCGCCTTCCCCGTTCGCCAGGTCCATCAGTACCTGCGTCCGCTCGCGCGCTTGCGCGTTTTCGTAGACGGCGTTGGTGTTCTTCGGATCGTGTCCGATATCGGCAAAGTGCTGTGCGACCGAGCGTTTGATATCGACTTCGGAGAAAGCCGCGCCGAGCGCCTCGGCGAGTTTTTCCGCGTTGCATCGCGTGCGTCCGGTGGTGCCGAAGCCCGGCATCGTGACGGCGCGGACCGAGGTGCGTGGCAGCCCCTGCAGGTCGGCAGCGCGCATCGCGACGAGCAGCGCGAGGGTGGAATCCAGCCCGCCCGACACCCCGACGAAGGCGCACTTCGCGTACGCGCGCTCCATCCGGGCGGCAAGCGCGCGGGACTGAATATTCAGGATCAGTTCGCACCGCTTCGCCAGTTCCGCGGGATCGTCCGGCACGAAGGGCAGACGCCGGTAAACGGGCGTCTGGACCGCCGTTTCGTGAAGGTCGAATTCCACCTTGTCCCAAATTTCGCTAACCTCTTTCCGCGGCGCGCGGAGACGCTCGGAGAGGATCAGATCGAGGTCGACCGTCCCCGCAAGGATCGGTTGATCCGAGAAAGGCGCCGCTTCCGCGACGATCCTGCCCGCCGAGGCGATCAATCCGTGTCCCGAGAAAATGAGATCGGTACCGCTCTCCCCTTTTCCCGCCCCGGCGTAAACGTAGGCGGAAACGGTCTTCGCGGAATGGACCGCGACCAGATCCTTCCGGAACGCGGCGCGCCCGACCGTCTCGGGATCGGCGGCAAGGTTGACGATCAGAGTGGCGCCCGCCGCGGCGTGACCGACCGAGGGCGGAACGGGGGCAAACAGATCGTCCCCGATCTCACACGCGACCGTGATCCGCGGCGCGCCGGCGCAAACGAAGAGTTGGCGCGTCCCGAAAAGGCAGGTCTCTCCCGCAAAGGAGATCACCCGGTTCTCCTCGGGCGCGGGGGCGAACACTCCGCCCGCAACGCTCTTCGGCACCACGCCGATCAGCCGCCCGCGAAACGCGACGGCGGCGGCGTTATACAGTTTTCCCCCGACCGAAATCGGCAGCCCGACGAAGGAGAGCAGATCGAGATCAGCCGTTCCGTCAAGATACTCCCGGAGCGCCGTTTCCGAAGCGGAGAGCAGGCAGGACGAACGGTAGAGTTCGCCCGCCGTCGCCGTCGTCAGGGCAAGTTCGGGGGTGACGGCGACCGAAATCCCCTGCTCCGCCGCCCTCCCGGCAAGCGAAACGAGTTCCCGCGCGTTCGCCGCGGGATCCCCGACGCGCGCGTTCGGATTGAGCGCGCCGACGATCAGAAAACCGTCTTTCATACGTTCTCTTCCTTTCCGTTCCCCCGTTCCGGGGGATCCATGCGCCCGACCGTCAGTCCGCGTTCTCCTCACGCACCAAAATCAGTTCGTTCGCGTAGGGCAGCGACTTGATCACGTCGCAGAGGACGTACCACTCGGTCAGTTTGTGCGAACGGCGGGCGTAGTACATATTGATCAGCACCTCGTAGTTGAGAGTGACCGTCCGGAGTTGGTTGTAACTCTCGGGAAGCAACTGGATCATGTCGAGCCAGTCCTGACGGTTCTTGGTCTCGACGAAGCGCAGACGCGCCTCTTCGAGATACGAAATGACGTTATCCAGAACCGCAAGTCCCCCTTCGCTCATACCGTCGCAGGAAAAATCCTCGCGCCCGAAGGGTTTGGCGTGGATCTTGTGCATCGTACTGGTCGAGTTGGCGACCGTGCCGACCTTGTAGGTATCAAACTCCTTCCACCAGTAGAGCGGCCCCGTGATATCGAGCGAGACCAACACCTGACGGAGAAATTTCCGGTGATCCGAACCCGCCTTCGCGAGTCTCTGCGCCAGCGACAGGTCGTTCTGTCCGAGAACGAAGGTCCCGTCGGGCTCCACGTGGCTGTCATAGCGATCCCAACTGTTCAGGGGGTTGCGTGCGCCGCGGATGGCGTTCTCGAAGTTCATAACCGAGATCCGTTCGACTTTCAGCATATCGTTTCTCCTTTTCCGGGGGCGTCTGCCCCGCGGATCTGTATTTGATGACGGGAAAAAGGGCGTCGCGCGTCAGATGCGCTTGAAATGGAAAACCGCGGCGTCGAAATCGTGCAGATTTCTCCACTCAAGCGGCAGTCCGAGTTCGGCGAGCGTGCCGCCCCGGAAGGTCGCGCCGGTCTCCTCGACGAGGTACGCGGCGGAGGGCTCCAGCCCGGGCAGACGGAAGAGCGGGCGCTCGGCGTTGGTCAGGGTAAGGAGTTTCACCAACGTCAAAGCCGCCTTCGACCTGTCCTTGGCGACCAGAAGGAACCCGAACGCGAGCCCGTCGAAGGGATCGGCGATCCGGTAGAGGTCGCCCGAGAGGATCAGATCCTCGTCGCGGCGGTAGAGCGCGTTCTGCTCCGCGATCTGTGCCTTTTCCTCTGTGGGCAGTTCCGAGAGGTCGAGTTCGTAGCCGGTCGGTCCGAGATGCGCGACGGCGCACCGAGTGGCAAACGGCGTCGTGCGCCGGTTCTGATGATTGGGGCAGACCGAGACGTGGCAGGACATCGCCGAGAGCGGGTAGGCGTAGGACGTGCCGTACTGGATCATACACCGCATCCCCGCGTCGGTGTCGTCCGACGTCCAGATCTGCGGGAAATAGCGGAGCATCCCGAAATCGTAACGCGAACCGCCGCCCGAGCACCCCTCGAAGAAGACCGAAGGATTGGCAAGAACGATCCGGTCGAAGAGGTCGTAAAGTCCGAGCGCGTATTCGTGCGTGAAACACTCGCGGTCGCGCGGATCGGCGGCGGGTGACCAGAGATCGGAGACGTTGCGGTTGCTGTCCCATTTGACGTAATCGATCGCGTTCTCTTTCAGGACGCGGTTGACCGATTCGACGAGGTAGTCGCGCACCTCTTTGCGGGTGATATCGAGGACGAGTTGCCGCCGCGAGAGCAGCGGTTCGTAGCCGGGGCACCCGATCGCCCAGTCGGGGTGGGCACGGAAGAGATCCGAGTCCGGGTTGACCATCTCGGGCTCAAACCAGAGCCCAAACTTCAGCCCGCGTGCGTGGCAGCGGTCGATGATCGGCGTCAGCCCCTCGGGCAGTTTGTTCCGGTTGACCGTCCAGTCGCCAAGTCCCGCGGCGTCGCTGTCACGCGCGCCGAACCAGCCGTCGTCGAGAACGAAGGTGTCGATCCCGGTCCCCTCGGCGGCGTCGATGATGGCGAACAACCGGTCGTAGTTGAAGTCGAAATAGGTCGCTTCCCAGTTGTTGACCACGATCGGACGGGGCTTGTTCACGAAAGCCGGATTGACGATATGCGCGCGGGCAAGATCGTGGAAGGCGCGCGAAAGCCCGCCGATCCCCTCGGACGAGCAGACGAAGACCGCCTCGGGCGTATCGAAACTCTCTCCGGGGGCGAGCGTCTTCGAGAACGCGAAATCGTTGATCCCGCCGCTCAGACGGGTGGATCCGTTCTGCGCGCCCTCGCAGGAGATCTTCCACGACGAGGAGTAGAGCAGCGCGATCCCGTAGGCGCGCCCCGCGCTCTCGGTCGCCGTATGCTCGACGAGCGCGGCGAAGGGGTTCAGGGGGGCGGAACTGCTGACGCGTTTGCTGTCGACCGAGGTAACGCCGTGGCGGATCGGGGTTCGTTCGGGCGTGCGCTCGCGCGCCCACGCGCCGTAGAGCGTGATCAGATCGTAGCCGTTGCCGGGCAGATCGAGCGACGCCGAATAGGCGCGCTGGATCTTCAGGTAGGCTTTCCCCGCGTTGGTGACGCGCGCGGCGCGCGCGACTGCGGGCACGTCGTCGAAGACGGTGTAGAACAGGTCGACCGAAACCCCGCGAACCGCGTCGGAAAGCGTGACGGTAAGGGTTTCCCCGCCGTGGGTGGTCGGGAGCCCCTTCAGCGCGTGTCCCTTTTCGATCCGGTACCCGGTATACGTCAGATCGAGCGCGGTCTCCCCGTTTTCGCCACGCAGAACGAGCATGGGCTCACGGTAGTCGCCGCGACCGTACGCCGGCGCTTCGGAAAAGATATGGTTCTGACTTAACTTTCCGGGGACGCGGGCTTCAAACGAGACCGCCGCCTCGCCCCGATAGAGCGAGAGGTCGTCGTCCGCGATCGGCGCGCCGAAGTAGCGGTGTTCGAGCACCCCGTCGGTGACGCCCATCACGTATTTCACGCCCTTCCCCGTCAGGGTGAAGGTCGCACTCTTCTGGTCGAAAACGATCATATTCGGTTCCTTTCCGTGGTTCATTCAAGCAGTTCGGGGGGCAGTACGTCCCCGTAGGAAACGGTATAGCGCCATTCGACGGAGTCGCCCGGCGAAAGTTGGCAGGACGAGGCGCTCCGGTCGATGAAAACGCCGTTGACCAGAACGATCCACCCCGACTCGTTCCCCGCCGAGAATTCGGCGAGATCGTTGATCGAAGAAACGTAGTAGGATCCGCCGAACACCGATTGGTACGCGATCCGCAGACGCGCCGGACGCTCGGCTGAAAGGAGCAGATCGAACGCCGTCATGCCTTCCCGGTAAAGAAAACGCGTCGGGGATAGGTAGACCAGTCCGTCGGGCAATTCGTTTCTTATCGAAGGGGGGAGTTCGTCAAGATGACCTTCCAGCGCGCTGCAGTCGATCGAGAGTGTCACGACGTCCGCCCCCTCGGGAATCTCCTCGGGACGGAACAGGTAGTGATCCCCGACCGTCTCGACGTGCCCGAAGAGCAGAATGCCTGCGACGACGAGCAGAAGCAGGAGATAACCCGCCGCGATCGGGATCCAGGTCTTTTTCATCTCTTCCCTTCCGGATCAGCGGCTGCTGTCGTAGTAGGGATACTCGATCCGTTTGGTATCGATCTTCTCCCAGTTGGCAAAATCGTTGGCGTCGCCGACGATCCGATACGTAATCAGGTTCCAGTCGCGGGACGCGGTCGAGCGGTTGGCTTTCGCGCCGTTCATATAGAAGTAGCGGATGACCTCTTCATCCTCGCCGACGTCGTTTACCGATCTGCCGACGGCGGTATGATCGAGCCCGAGCGCCTCGAGAATGGTCGGGCAGAGGTTCTCGTGGGAGAGTTGCTTTTGCGAGCGAGCAAGCGGCACGGTCGTATCCGCGCCCGCCGGCTTGATCATCAAAACCGGGACGCGCTCGCCGGTATCGGGTTCTCCGGTCAGGACGTTGTCGATCTCGTTTGCGTGCTCGAGGTCGGTGATGGTCCCCGTTCTGCCGTGGTCGGCGGTCACGATGATGGTCGTTTTGTCGTACAGCCCCTTCGCTTTGAGTTGTTCGATATAGAGCAGCAGCGTGCCGATATCGCCCCGCGTCTGTTGGAGCAGACCTTCGCGCTTCCCCTCCTTGTCGGTCGGGAACTCGGCGCGGTTGCCGGCGGCGTCCATGTAGTAGGGTTCGTGGGAACCCGACAGGTGGTAGAACAGGTAGGTCTTGGCGTTGTCCCGAACCGTCAGCCCTTGGCTGACCAGGTCTGCGCGGAAGCGGACGTCGTCGCTCGAATACACGTCGTATTCGGCGTTCGGGTCGTCGTAAACGTAGGTGAAATAATCGTTGGTGTAGTAGTGGAAGTAGGGTTTCAGCGCCTCGGGCGTCCAGCGGTAGGACGAGAGGATCATCATCGCCGAAAGGATCCGTCCCCTCGGGGGTAGTTCCATCGGCGGCGCTGCGTTTTCGACCGTGCCGATCAGCCATTCGGCGTTCCCGATCGTGTAGGGGACGTCGGTGTAGACCCGCGCCTCAACGCCCCCTTCGCGGAGCGCGGAAAGGAAGGACGACGTCGTAAAGGCGGTCTCGAGGTACTCGCGCGGCTTCACCGAATAATCGGTCTTGACGCCGGTGAGCAGGTAGGCCACCGAGGGATAGGTACGCGAATAACTCCCGACGAAATTCTCGTAGAAAGTGAATCCGCCGAGATCGTTTTCGAGCGTCGGTTCCGCCTCCAGAATCGCGTCGGCGTATTTGTTGTCGAAGCGGTCGAGCAGAAAGACGACGACGTTGTTGTTTTCCGAAACGTCGTAGATCCCCTCGCGTTTCAGATAGCCGTTTCGGGAGTTGTCGTAGAGTGAATCGGACGTCAGAAGCATCACGATCAGGGCGACCGTCTGCGCCACGACGAGCAGCGCCGCGAGCACGCGGGCGGCGTACTTCCAGACCTTCGGGAACAGGTAGTGGATGAGGAACGGCAGAAGGATCAGGATTACCCAGAGCACCAGATTCAATACCGTCTTCACACGGTAGTCGTGCCACGCGACGTTGGCGCCGTCGAGCGTTCCGTGGTCGATGTTGAGCAGGTTGCATTGCAGATACCCGCAGATCAGGAACCCGACCGAAAGAGAGACGAGGGCGTTGTGGATCTTCCCCCTCAGAAGCGTCAGGAGCGCGCCGAGCACGACGAAAACGCCGAGCGCGAGCAGGATCAGCGGAGGAGTAAGCGCCCCGATCCCGAACGGAAGGAAACTGTTGTTCTTGATGAAAACCTCGAGCGGCTGAAAGAGACAGAACGTATAAGCGACGGCAAACGAGACCGGAAGCGCGTTGAAAAGCCGCTGCTTCCAATTCCGCTTGTCGTGCCAGAGAAAGGCAAGTTTTTCGCCCGTCGTCGCCTGCCGTTTCTTTTTCGGGGCGGGCGTCGCGGTCTGCTCGGCGTTGGGTTCCATGTGTTAAACGTCCTCGCTTTAGTCTTTATTCTTGCCTATTATATCATTTTGCGCGCGAAAAGTAAAGACCGGAAGCAAAAAAAGTGTGATTGACCGCATTTTGAACGGGAAAAGTAAGAAAACGGTTGACAAGCGTTCAATTCTGTGCTACAATCGGAAAGGTTTGAACGTCCCGAAGGGCGTTTCTCCGTTCCGGACGTCACCGGGTGGGGAAAAAGAAAGGAAAACGGAATGCTGACCGAAAAAGAATTCGACGTACTGACGGCTCTGGAAGCGGCGAAACGCCCGCTCTCTCAACGCGCCCTTGCGAGCGGGGCGAACATTTCGCTCGGCATGATCAACAAGACCGTATCGGAACTGACGGCGAAGGGACTGATCGCCGACGGCGCGATCACAGAGGCAGGGCTCGCCGCCCTCGAGCCCTACCGCGTAAAACGCGCGGTGTTTCTTGCCGCCGGGTTCGGAACCCGGTTGGTGCCCATCACGCTGAACACCCCGAAACCGCTGGTGCGCGTCAAGGGGAAACGCATCATCGACTCGCTGCTCGACGCGATCACGGCGGTCGGGATCGAAGAGATCTACGTCGTGCGCGGCTACCTCGCGGATCAGTTCAACCAACTGCTTCCGAAATACCCGAACATCGTCTTTATCGACAACCCGCTCTATATGGAGGCGAATAACATCAGTTCCGCCCTTGTCGCGCGGCACTTTCTGGAGAGCGCGTATATCTGCGAAGCCGATCTTCTGCTCTACAATCCCGCGCTCATCACCAAGTACCAGTACCGCTCGAACTAAC
>CAMZBE010000048.1 GCA_947304475.1 uncultured Clostridia bacterium | reverse complement strand
GGACGAAAACCGAACGCCGCCCGCGCCCCCGCGCGGCGCTCTCCCTATGCCCGCCCGGCGTCCAAGCGCGGTTCGTCCGGCGTGGCGGAAGGGATCTTTTCGGGGACGGCGCGGGGCTTCGGCTTCGTTCTGCCCGACGGCGCCGAGGGACGCCCCGACGCCGATATCTTCATTCCTGCCGGCAAGACCGGCGGCGCGCTCGACGGCGACCGGGTTTCGGTCCGCTTCCGGCGGGGATACGAGAGCCGCACCGAGGGCGAAGTGACCGCGATCCTCTCCGAGGGACGCAAAACGCTGATCGGGGTGCTGGTCGCGGGACGCGTTCTCTCCCTCGGGCGGCACGCTTCGCGCGATCGCTTCCGCTCGGGCTGGTACCTGATCCCCGACGACAAAAAGATCCCGGGCGAATTCCCGGTCTTCCCCTCCCCCGACGCCGATCCCGGCGACCGCGTCGAGATCGCCCTTCCCGGACGGAAGGGGGGCGTTTGCAAAATCGTCCGCGTTTTCGGCGCTTCGACCGACCGGCGGGCGAACTGCGACGCGATCCTCGCGTCCTGCGGCATCGAGCCCGACTTTGATCCCGAGGCGCTTCGCGAGGCGGATCTGATCGCTGCGGAACCGCTCGACGAAACCGGGCGCGTTGACCTTACCCGCGATCTGATCTTCACGATCGACGGCGCCGACGCGAAGGACCTCGACGACGCGATTTCGCTTCGTCGGCTCGCGGGCGGCGGGTGGCTGCTCGGCGTGCATATCGCCGACGTTTCTTCCTACGTCCGTCCGGGCTCGGCGCTCGAAAAGGACGCCTTCAAACGCGGTACATCGGTCTATTTCGTCGACCGGGTGATCCCCATGCTCCCGCCGTCGCTTTCAAACGGCGCGTGCTCGCTCAACGCCGGCGAACCCAAGCGCGCCCTCTCTGCCCTGATCACCCTTTCGCCCGACGGCGCGATCCGATCCGCCGAACTGAAAAAGACCGTGATCCGCTCGCGCGTGCGCGGCGTCTATTCCGAGGTCAACTCGCTCTTTGCGCTCGGGGACGCGTCGCCCTTCTACCCGAAATACCGCGCGGTCTTTCCCGCCCTTCTCAGGATGCAGGAACTCTACCGCCTGCTTGAAACGCGGAGCGCCGCACGCGGCGCCCTCTCCCTCGACCGCCCCGAACCGGTCTTCACGCTCGACGGGCGCGGAGATCCGGTCGACGTCACGCTCCGCCCGCGCGGGGACGCCGAACGGCTGATCGAGCAATTCATGCTGACGGCGAACGAGGCGGTGGCGACGCTGCTGCACGACCGCAATCTCCCCTGCGTGTACCGGATCCACGAGGATCCCGATCCCCTGAAACTCGCTGCGTTCAAAAACGCGGCGGCGCATCTGGGGCTCGACGTCTCCGGGATCGACCTTGCCGCCCCGGGCAGAAGTTCGTTTGCGCCCCTGCTCCGGGAGGCGGAAGAGAAGGGGGTTTCGGAACAGATCTCACTGGCTTTGCTCCGCGCGATGGCGAAAGCGCGCTACGAGGATCAACCCCGCCGCCACTTCGGGCTCTCGATCGACCTCTACTGTCACTTCACTTCCCCGATCCGGCGGCTCTCGGATCTGGCGACGCACCGGATCATATCGGAAGTTTTGCTCGGCTCGTCCTCGCCCCGCCGCTTTTCCGGATACGCCAAAAACGCCGCGCAGGCGGCGACGGCGGCGGAGTTGCGCGCGCTGGACGCGGAGCGGGCGATCGAGGCGACCTATAAGGCGCTGTACCTTGAAAAACATATCGGCGAGACTTTCGACGCGCGTGTGTCGTCCCTGACCTCGTTCGGGTTGTTCGCGGAACTGGACAACACCTGCGAGGGGATGGTCCCGCTCGCGGATCTGCCGGGCATGTATATCTACAACGAAAACGAGATGGCGCTCATCGGCGGGAAGGTCGCTTTCCACCTCGGGGATCGCGTCGCCGTCCGCGTGGAAGAGGTCGACGCGCTCGCGGGACGGGTGCGCTTTTCGCTCGTCTGACGCTTTTTTGAAGTTTACCGGAAAGGGGGGTTTTGGCATGGAAACAAACGCGGTCTGCTGCTTTACCGGGCACCGGCGGATACCGGACGCCGTTCTGCCCCGGGTTATCTCTTCGCTTCGCCGCGAGGTGCTCCGGCTGATCCGGGAGGAGGGTGTGACGCGCTTTCTCTCGGGCGGCGCTTTGGGCTTCGATACCCTCGCCGCGGAAACGGTGCTGGAACTCTCCGCCGACTACCCGCACGTCTCACTCGTGATCGTGCGCCCCTGCGCGGATCAGACGCGCGGCTGGAACGCCCGCGATATCGTCCGCTATCACGCGATCCTCGACCGCGCAAGCGAGGTGATCACGCTCGCACCCGCGTATCAGCCCGGGTGTATGCAGGCAAGGAACCGGTACCTCGTCGAGCATAGCGGCGTCTGCATCTGCTACCTCACCGAACGCACGGGCGGCACCGCCTATACCGTCCGCTACGCAGCCTCCCGCTCCCTCCCCGTCGTCAACCTCGCCCCGCCCGAACCCGACCTGCTCTCGGGACTGTGAGAGAATGGGGGACGAAGGAACGAAGGGTTTTCGCGCTTTCTTGTAAGAAAGCGCCCAAAGAACTTCATTATGAGAATAATGAAGTATGCAAAACGGCGTTGCGACGCCGTTTTGCGGTTCTATAGCCAAAACAAACGCGGGTTCCCTTCCGTATATAATGACGCCGCCTGCCGAAATCGGCAGGCGGCGCGTGTTATGTAAGCAGAGATAAACTCCGACAGTCGGGCTGACCGCCCGCGCAACGAGGCACGAGTTGCGCTGACTTCATTCCCTAATGAAGTTCTTTGCCCGACTTTCTTACAAGAAAGTCGGCGTACCTCTTCCCCCGCCCGTCACAACTTGATTTTCGCCCATTTGCCGCGATAAAACCGAATTCCCGCGAACAGCGCGCGAATGATCTGGTCGGTCAGCACGGCGAGCCAGGCGCCGTAGAGCCCGAGCGAGGTGAAGCGCATCAGAACGAAGGTGAGACCGGGACGCAGGGTACCGATGGTGAGCAGGGAAACGACCGCCATAAAGCGCGTATCGCCCGCGCCGCGGAGCGTGCCGCCGAAAAGCACCTGCTGAATCTGGAACAGAAGGATCACGGCGATCAGGAGCATAATATTCGCGCCCTTTTCCAGAACGCCGGGATCATTTGTGAACCAGTCGATGATCTGGTGTCGGAAGATTGAGAAGAGCGCGCAGAGCACGGCGGCAAATCCCAACCCGATCCGTTGCGCCACCTTCCCGAAGACCAGCGCGCGGTCGGGGCGTTTCTGCCCGAGACTTTGCCCGACCAGAGCCGACGACGCCATGGCGAGCCCGTCCCCGACGGTAAACGACAGATTGAGAATGGTCATACAATCCTGATGCGCCGCGAAATCCATGGTCCCGAGCCCGGCAACCTGTTTGGCGAAGGCGAAGAACCCGATCCGGAGAAACAACTGCTCGAACAGCGCCCCGCTCATCACGAAAAAGACCGGACCGACCACCTTGCGCTCGATCCTGAACAAAAGCGACAGTTTCAAGAACAGATACCCGTTCTTCCGCCGAACCGACGCGATACTGATGACCATCGCGGTAAACTGCCCCGCCACGGTCGCGATCGCGGCGCCGGCGACCTCGAGCCGCGGAAAGATCCACAACCCGTGGATCAGCAGCGCGTTGAACAGACAATTGACGAGGTTCGCGGTGACGGTCGTAATCATGGCGATCCGGGTATTCCCGCTCCCGCGCTGCGCGCCGTTCAAGGTTAAGGATACCCCGAGGAAGATCAGCCCGAACATCGTGATCCGGTAATACTGGGTAGCGTACTCGATGGTATCCTCTTTTGCCCCGATAAACTCCAGGATCGGCGTCGCGAAGAACCACGAGATCACGAAAAAGGTAGCGGCGAGCCCTATCACGATCGGCAGCATCGCGCCAAGCACCCGGTTCGCTCCCTCGCGGTCGCCCTGCCCTTTCCGACGTGCGACCACCGCCGTCACCGCCGTCGCGATCGCCACCAGCACCACCTGAAAGATCATGCGCGGCTGAATGGTCAAGCCGATCGCCGGTACCGCCGTCTCGGCGACCGCCGACACCATCAGCGTATCGACGAAGTTGATAACGCCGGTCAGTACCTGTTCCGCAAGCGCGGGCCACGCCAAAAGAAGAAAGGTCCGGTAGATCTGTTTGGTGCCGAAATCGTCCCCGAGTTTCTTACTATCCGGTACCATATACCGGGGCAGAAAGAACCGGAGCAAAAAATGCGGCGACTTTTTCCCCGTTTCGACGCTTTTCTGCGCCACCGGGGGTTTTTGCTCGTTCATCGGTCAAACGTCCTTTCGGCTCCGGTTTTTTTAAACGCCGTTCCCCTCCGGGAACGGTGACGGTCACTCCTTTATTAAAACGGGACTGTCACAAAAGCAAAAGAGGTTCCGCCCCCGTGCGGGGGCGGAAACGATATCAAAGCAAACGTTCAACTGCTGCGAGCGCCTCGTCGATCTTGTCAAGATCGCGTCCGCCGCTCATCGCACTGTCCGGTCTTCCGCCTCCCTTACCGCCGGCGATGGCGCTGATGGTCGAGAGGATCTTCCCGGCGTGCGCGCCGTTCTTCACGGCTTCGGAGCCGCAGGCGGCGACGAAGTTGAGTTTCCCGTCCGAGACGACGGCAAACACCGCGACGATCGCGGGGCGTTTCTCCTTCAGACTGTCGCAGAGCGTCCGCACCGCGTCGGGCTTCATCGAGAGCCGCGCGGTCAGGAGTTGGTACGCGCCGACCGTTTTCACGCCTTCGAGCAGTTTGTCGAGATCCGCGGTCGCGAGTTTCGCCTCGGCGGACTCGAGCGCGCGTCTGGTCTGTTTCAGTTCTTCCCCGACCTGTGCGGCGCGTTTCGCGATCTCGAGCGGATTGACGGCTTTGAGTTCCTTCGCGGTCTTTTGAATCAGTTCGTCCTTCTCCGAAAGAAGCGAAAGCACGCCGAACCCGGTGACCGCCTCGATCCGGCGGACGCCGGCGGCGACCGAAGTTTCCGAAATAATGCGGAACAGACCGATCCGTCCGGTTGAGCAAACGTGCGTACCGCCGCAGAGTTCGGTCGAGGCGTCGCCCATCTTCACCATGCGGACGACCTTGCCGTACTTTTCACCGAAGAGCGCCATCGCGCCCGATTTTTTCGCCGTTTCCATATCGGTCAGTTCGGTTTCGACCGGGATATCCGAAAGGATCGCCTCGTTCACCTGCCGCTCGACCTCCGCCAGTTCCTTCGGCGTCAGCGCCGCGAAGTGCGAGAAGTCGAAGCGCGCGCGGTGCTCATCCACGTACGAGCCCGCCTGTTCGACGTGCGCGCCGAGCACACGGCGAAGTGCGCCCTGCAGCAAATGGCAGGCAGAGTGGTTGCGGCGGATCGCGTCGCGGCGAACGACGTCGATTTTCAGGGTGACGGTATCGCCGACCGAGATCGCGCCGTCCGAGACCGTAACGAAGTGGATATACACCCCGTCGCTCTTCTTGGTGTCGGTCACGGCGAGCGAAACCCCGCCCTTGGTGGTGAGCGAACCGGTATCCCCGACCTGTCCGCCGCCCTCTCCGTAGAAGACGGTGCGGTCAAAGATCACCGAGACCTCGCCCTCCGACGCCGTTTCGACCAACTGATCTTCGGCGACCACGGCGATCACTTTCGCTTCGCACTCGGTTTGGTCGTAGCCGAGGAACTCGGTCTTGTCCAGTTTGGCGAGCAGGTTCTTGGATCCCTCGGACCAGCCGCCGACGTTCCCTCTCGCGGCGCGGGCGCGTTCACGCTGCTCCGCCATCAGGGTACGGAAGGTGTCTTCGTCGAGCGAAAGCCCCTTCTCCTCGACGATCTCGCGCGTCAGGTCGATCGGGAAACCGTAGGTGTCGTAGAGACGGAAGGCGTCCTCGCCCGAAACCGTCTTATTGCCCGCCGCCGCCTCGTCGGTCAGGCGCGTCAGCATCGCGGTCCCGGCGTCGATCGTCGCGTCGAAACGCTCCTCTTCGATCGACAGCACCTTCAGAATATAGTCGCGTTTTGCCGCCAGTTCGGGGTACGCCCCCTCGTTCTCCTGCATCGCGACGCGGCAGAGCCCGACGAGGAACGGACGGTCGATCCCGAGCAGTTTCCCGTGACGGCAGGCGCGCCGGATGATCCGGCGAAGCACGTAGCCGCGCCCCTCGTTCGACGGGATCACGCCGTCGGCGATCATGAACATCGCGGACTTGATGTGGTCGGTGCAGACGCGGATCGAGACGTCGTTTGCGGCGTCACGTCCGTAGGTCTTCCCCGCCGCCTCGCAGACCGCGTCCAGGATGCGGCGGTTGGTGTCGACCTCGAACATATTATCCACGCCCTGCATCACGCAGGCGAGCCGTTCGAGCCCCATGCCGGTATCGATATTCTTCTGTTTCAGTTCGGTGTAATTGCCGTTGCCGTCGTTGTTGAACTGGGAGAACACGTTGTTCCAGATCTCCATGTACCGGTCGCAGTCGCAGCCGGGACGGCAATCGGGAGAACCGCAGCCGTACTTTTCGCCGCGGTCGAAATAGATCTCCGAACAGGGACCGCAGGGGCCGGATCCATGCTCCCAGAAGTTGTCGGCCTTGCCGAGTCTGGTGATGCGTTCGGCGGGGATCCCGATCTCCTTGTTCCAGAGTTCGAACGCCTCGTCGTCCCCCTCGTAGACCGACGGCCAGAGCAGTTCGGCGGGGATCGCGAGCCAGTCGGGAGAGGTCAGGAATTCCCACGCCCACGGAATCGCCTCGCGCTTGAAGTAGTCCCCGAACGAGAAGTTCCCGAGCATCTCGAAAAAGGTGCCGTGCCGCGCCGTGTGTCCCACGCGCTCCAGGTCGGGCGTGCGGATACACTTCTGGCAGGTGGTCACCCGCCGTCTCGGCGGTTCTTCCTCGCCGGTGAAGAACTTCTTCATCGGCGCCATGCCCGAGTTGATCAGAAGCAGGGATTTGTCCCCGTTCGGCACGAGCGGGAAACTCGGAAGGCGAAGGTGCCCCTTGCTCTCGAAAAAGGAGAGGTACTTTTCGCGAAGGTCGTTAAGAGAGGTCCATTTCATCTGTCTGTCCTTCTCCGGTATCGAACCGGTATCACATATTTTTCCGAATATATATTATACTTACCCTTTTACGGGTTGTCAAGGACTTCCGATCAAAAAGCGCGTCTTTTGCCGCGTCGGGTATAGAACCGCCGCGCACGGGGAACACTCCCGGAAAACGACCGAACGGAGAAACCGTCATGAACTTCGACCGCCGCCGCTATCTTGCCCGCGTCGGGGAGCGCGAGAGCCGCTCCCCGCTCCTGAAAAACTGCTTCTTTTCCTTCCTTTTCGGGGGCGGGATCTGTGCCCTCGGTCAACTCCTGCTCTCGCTCTATCTCGCCGCGGGACTGTCGGAGCGCGACGCGGGAACGCTGGTCGCCGTCACGCTGATCTTTCTCTCCGCCCTCCTGACCGGGATCGGGGTATTCGACCGGATCGCGCGGGTGGCGGGCGCCGGGACGCTGGTGCCGGTGACCGGATTTGCCAACGCCGTGGTCTCCCCTGCCCTTGACAACAAGAACGAGGGCTTGATTATGGGGGTGGGTGCAAAAATCTTCACGGTGGCGGGGCCCGTGCTGCTCTACGCCACCCTTTCGGGCGCGGCGTACGGCGTGATCCTGTACGTTGTCCGTCTGTTTTCGTGAGGTGGCGAAAATGCGAACCGTGATCAACTTCAACACCCCGCTTGCGATCTACGCCCGCGCCTCGGCGGTCGGAAAAGCCGAACACGACGGACCGCTCGGAGCGCTCTTCGATTTTCACGACGAGACCGACCGTTTCGGCGCCGATACCTGGGAGAAGGGGGAGGAGGCGCTCTCGCGTACCGTTCTGAACCTGGCGCTCTCGCGCGCCGGGGAAAGTCAGGATCAAATCGACCTGCTCTTCGCCGGGGATCTGCAGAACCAGTGCGTCGCGTCGTCGTCCGGGTGCGGCTCGATGGGAATTCCCTTCTGCGGGCTCTACGGCGCCTGCTCGACGTCGGGCGAGGGACTGCTTCTCGCTTCGCTCTCGCTCTCCGCCTGCCCCGACCTGGATGTGGCGCGGCGGGTGCAGGACGTGTTCATGA
>CAMZBE010000047.1 GCA_947304475.1 uncultured Clostridia bacterium | reverse complement strand
GAACACGTTTGGGACGGCAATTATACCATCACCAAACCCGCGACCCTGCTCGAGAACGGTTGGAAATCCGACCATTGCTCGATCTGCGGCGCGGGGCACGCGGTCGTCTCCACCCCGTCCGAAACAACGCCCGTCGTCATCAACGGTAAGAACGGTTCGGCTCCCTCCGGCTGGGGTTCCTCCAAGAACTTCTTCTCACCCCAGAAATCGCTCAAGGATATTGCGGCGGAGGAAGGGCACTTCTACCCTACCGAAGGTAATCCCGAGGGCAACGACCTGCTCGTCGAGTTCTCGATTCTTTGGAACAGCACGCTCTCCGCGTGGGGCAGCAAGGCGCTCGATCTTGGTAACTTCACCGGCGGCACCAAAAATCGTTCGACCTCGTGGCTGTACGTGAATAACGGCAGCATCGAACTTTCCGACGGCGACGGCGGCGTCGTGTTGGTCAACACCGGAAAGAGCGTCAGCGGCAACGGCTGGCACCGGATCGGCGTCCGCTATCACCAGACGGCGGCAAAGAACGGCGAAAACGTCGACTACACGCTGACTTACACGATCTATATCGACGGCGTTGAGGCATACAAAGTGGTTGGGGGCGCCGCCCGTTACGTCGACGAAAAGTATCTGCTTTATGAAGCCAAGATCGAGGACGGCAAACTTGTTTACAGTGACAATACGCAATCCAATCGCAAGTTCTACTGGCTGCAACTCCAGAGCTTCTTCGGGCGCGGATCCGATACCTACCTTGTTCTCGCCGACCTGATGATCAACTCGGGCAAAAACTTTGCGCAGCAGGTCGAACCCGCCGCCAGCCCGGTCGCCTCGCCGATCAATCTCGGTTGGTACGACGAAGAAGTGATGCACTATCAACTCGCCGACTGACCGAAAGGAGAGATCACAATGGAAAAGAAGATTTATGAAACCGCAGAGATCAGGATCGTTTCGCTCGATCGCGATATGCTGATCACTTCCGCCGGCACGCTCGGGGAAGAGAGTTGGGAGACCTTCGATTTCAGCAGTCTGTAAGTCGCGCACAGGCGGCGCAGACCGAAAAACGAATGGAAACATTATAATCGGTAAGTGCTTGTCACTCTGTTGAAACTCCATACTCTGCGAAATGCAATTTAAGGTTGAAAACCGCTACGCGGGAACCCCCAACGCTCACAAGTTCGCGTCGGGGAACCCCTTTCCCGGGGCGGTTTTCTCCTTCTAATTGTAACTCGTTTTCCTTTTTTCGGGACGTCGAGGACGCCGTCCCCTACAACGGGAGATGCCGGCACAACCAAATCGGTTTCGCTTTTCATCTCGCGCCAGCGGTAGGGGACGGCGTCCTCGACGTCCCGCGGTTGGCGCAGTTCGGTTTTGGAGTGTTACCGAAACGCCGCGCCGCGATATTGCATAATCCGCGAAAAAAAGAGTTTTTATATTCTGAAGTTCTTTATTCTGTTGCTTTTTCTTTTCAGATGGATTATAATTAGAAAGGATCGTCGGCTGCGCCGACGGTCGGATCGGAGGAAACGGCATGAAACGAAGTTTTGCGATCTGCGCGTTGTTCCTTTGCCTTCTCCTTTGCGTCGCTCTGTTCGCGTCCTGCGGAAAGGACAAAACGGATGCGGAAACCGGACACGAACACGTCTGGGACGGGGGCGAAACGGTCGCCCTGACCGCGTGTGAGGGCGAGATCCGTTACGTTTGCACGATCTGCGGCGAAACCAAGTCCGAACCCTACGCCAATCACGTCTGGGGCGAAGCGACGCGGATCGTCACGCCGCCGACGGCGACGCAGGACGGCGAATGCGAGCGTATTTGCACCGTATGTAAAAAGACCGGGGGAAATCTGTCTATGAAGAATACCGATTACGTGAAACAGGTGAACGCGCTGAAAACCGAGATCGGGGCGTTCAAGACCGCCGATTTCGGGGGCACGAAGATCACGACCGATCTTCTTTCCGCCGCCGCTGCCGCGGCGAAATCCGAGGGCAGGGCGTTTACACCCTACGCCGCGCCGCCGAAGACGCCGATCGCGGCGCATCCGCGCGTCCTCGTCAACGCGAGCGACCTCGACGGGATCCGCGCCGCCCTGAAGGACGAGCGGAACAGGGAAGCCGCGTCGCTCTTTTTTAACGCCGTCGCGAACCCCACCGACGGTGATCTCGGCGAAAAGGTCTTCCACGAAAAGGGAACCTACTACTACATGAACGGGACCTATAACTACGACGAAGAGGTCCTTGAAAACATACAGGCGCTCGCTCTCGATTATCAGTTGACGGGAAACAAGATTTCGGGCTACGCCGCGATCCGCGCGATCGAGAACTTTATCGTCACGCTCGACGTCGGGAACTTCTCGGCGTGCGGCGAGCGGCAGTACGGCTCGGTGATGTACACCGCCGCCTGCGTTTACGACTGGTGCCACGACCTGACCACGCAATCCGACCGTCTCCGGATCGTGTCGGGGATCGAACACAAGATCGTCGCGGGAAGCAATATGGAGGTCGGGTTCCCCCCCTACAAGCAGGGGAGCGTCTCGGGGCACGGCTGCGAGTTCCAGATCCTGCGCGATTACCTTGCTTTCGCGATCGCGGTGTACGACGAGTACCCCGGTTGGTGGGATTTCGTCGGCGGGCGGATCTACGAGGAATACGTGCCGGTGCGCGAGGAGTTTTACCGCGCGGGCATGGTGCCGCAGGGCATTTCGCTCTACGTGCGTCCGCGGTACGCGTCCGACCTTTTCTCGGCGTGGCTGTTAAAAGCCGGCGTCGGCGAGATGCCGTATAACGCCGACGATATGAAACAGGTCATGCGGACGGTCTACTCCTACGAACTGCCCTTCGACAACGGCTTTGCGTCGGGCGATAACCACAACCCGAAGGCGGTCGACGGGAATTTCCTCAACTACGGGCTTCCCGCCCTGATCTCGTCCTATCTCTTCAACGACGAGACCATGCGCGCCCAACTCGAGAGCCGGGAGAAGTGCTTTACCAAGTTCTACGACGAAAACCAGGACTGCTTCGAGTATCCGAGCGTCGCGGAATATCTGATCTGCAGTTCAAGCGGCGTGAAAGCCGCGGGGGACGTCCACGAGGATATGGATCTGCTCCTTTATAACGGCGGCTGGCTCGGGCAGACCATCGCCCGCAGCGACTGGGGCGAGAACCAGGCGGCGGTCCTGATGAAGATCGGCGTCCGCACCGGGGCGAACCACGATCACTCCGACGCGGGGCAGTTCCAGATCTGGTATAAGGGGATGCTCGCCGGCGATACCGGCGTGTACGATACCTACGGCGACGAACATTTCAAGAAGTATCACCAGGCGACGATCGCGCACAACTGCCTCCTGATCAACGAAAACGGACAGAAACATCCGGGCGAGACCTCCAAGTTGAGTTCGTGGATGACCGACTCCTACCGGACGGGCGAGGTCGTCGGGGTGCAGAACGGTTACGCCGACGACGCGAAAACCGTGCCGCTCTACGCCTACCTTGCCGGGGATCTCTCGCCCGCGTACGCGACCGCCGGCGCCTCGACCGTCGTGCGCCGGATGCTCGCGGTTTTCGACACGAAAAACGCCGACGTTCCGATATACTTCTTCGTCTTCGACGACGTTACGACGATGAACGCGAACGCCAAAAAGACCTTCCTGCTTCATACCAAAACCGAACCGACGGTCGCCGGCAAAACCGTGACCGAGGTATGCGGCGACGGAAAACTCGTCCTGCAGAACGTTTTCGGCGGCGACAGTATCGAAAAGATCGGCGGGAAGAACAACAACTACAACGTGGGCGGCGTACAACTGACCGAAAAGAACAGCGACGACGAGTTCTGGGGCCGCGTCGAGATCAGCCCGAACACCGGGAACAAGACCGATCGTCTCCTGAACGTCGCGTACGTCTGCGACGCCGATAAAATCCCGGGCGTCCTGAAGGCGACCGGGATCTCGACCGACGCCGTCAAGGGCGCCGTGATCGGGCGCGTCGCCGCGATCTTCGTGACGAGCGCCGCACGCCGGACGACGGCGTTTGAATTCTCGGTCGAGAGAAGCGGGGACGTGACCTACTACGTCTCGGGCGTGAAAGCCGGAAACTGGACGGTTACGGTCGGCGATTCGACCGAGACCGTGACGGCGACCGAGGACGGCGGACTGCTGGTATTCACCGCCCCTGCCGGGACCGTCACTTTATCTCCGGCGAACTGATCGGACCGTAGGTCGCTGGCAAAAAGCACCCGCTTCGGCGGGCGCTTTTTGCATGATATACGTCTCTCGGCGTATCAAGTTCGTATTTTGCCGCACGCGGCAAAATACGTCGTTGCGCCCAACGGGCGTCCCGCCCCTTGACAGATTGGAAAAGATAGGGTATGATAAAGGCGACGGGTTTTTCCCGCTACGCGGGGCGGACCACGAACGTAGGGTAGGAAAGACGGAATGAAAAAGTATTTTCGAGGCGGAAGCATCGTCGTTGTCGGAAAATATCACGAGGAAGTGATCTACGACGTGGTGTCGAGCGATCTGCAGGTCACTTTTGACGGCAAGGGCGGAATTCCCGAGTGTACGTCGAACACGCAAACGGGCGCGCACGCTCTGACGAGTACGGCGAGCGTTTATTCCGGCAAGAAAAAAATCGACGCGTTCTGTGAGAAGAGCGTCAAAATGATCGGACGGACGCAGACGATCGTTCTGAAAACGGGCGACGTCAGGATCACGATCTATCAGTTCGTTCCGGTAGAAGGGCGGGCGATCTTCTACGAAATCTCGGCGAACAAAGCGGGCGACTACGATTTCGTTCTGGATCTGGATCACAGGAGAACCACCCGGTTCGACTTCGCCGTGAACGTCGAAAGCCGGTTTGTTCCCGAAAGCGCGTTGCTCCACGTTCACACGAACAAAAGAGCGCGACTGGTTCTTTCCTACGATACCGACGCAGTCTATTGCCGCAGAATGATGTCCCGTTTCGCCGAGTTTCAAAAGCAGGTCGAGGACGAGATCCGGGGCGTGAAGGTCCCCGCGACCGCCGTGAGCGATAAGGACAAAGCCCTCTATACGTCAAGTTACTTTTGCGCGCTTGAAAACTATAAGGAGATCGGGGACTACAAGTGCTTTTCCGAGAGCGTCGACCGAACCTATTTTCGCGATTCCTACTGGACGGTCCTGCCCATGTATAAAAGCCGTCCCGACCTCGTCCGGAATCAGATCCTGACGCTGTCTCGCGGCATCGAGGAGAACGGGGATTGTCCCGCCGCCGTGACGGTTGAATGGAACCCGTTTTTCCGCAATCAGTACGACAGCCCGAGTTTCTTCGTTTTGATGGTCTACGACTATATCAATCACACCGGCGACTTTTCGATCCTTGACGAAACGGTGAGGGGAAGAACGGTTTTCGATTGGTGCGCGTTGGCCGTCGACAAACTCGCCCTTTACGAGGACGAAACCCACCTGATCGTCAAAGCGGGGCCCCACAACAATCGCGACTGGGCGAACGAGGTCAACCGGACGGGCTACGTTACGTACGTCGAACTCCTCTACGCTCGCGCCCTCGAGTGCCTCTCCCGCATTGCCGGAACTCGCGACGCCTCTCGTGCCCGCCGCTATCGCGCGATGTACGAACGGACCAAAACCGCGATCAACGCCCTGCTTTGGGACGACGAAAAGGGGTACTACGTCAACTACAGGGACGGCGATTTCGTCGAGGACAACCTTTCGGTCGATACGATCCTCGCCGTTCTGTTCGGGATCGCCGACGAAGAGAAGATCGAACGCCTGCTCGACAACGTTTCGGCAATCCTCGAGAGCCGGAACAATAAGAGCCAAGGGGCGGGCGACTTCGGCGTGATGTGCGTCTATCCCTTCTACCGCGGGCTGGGGAGGTCTTTTCACAGGAATCTGCAGGACTACAAGTTCCACAACGGCGCCGCCTGGCCCTATTGGTCGGCGCTGGTTGCCTACGCGCAGATGATGAACGGGCGGGATTATACCTACGCCCTGACCTCTTCGTTCGATTGGAACGTCAAGCGCGGGAACTATACCCCGATCGAATACTACTCTCCGATCTGCCCGTCCGGCGCCCTGCTTCAGGGAGCCGCCGCCGACTTCGCGTGGTTCTACGATTGGCGGGACGGCGACTTCTTCAGAGAAAACCGAGACGTCTGGGGAACGGACTGAACGGGAGAGGCGGAAACCGACGCGGCGATACGGTCAAACGTGACCGTATCGCCCGTTTTTTTGCCCGTATCGCCCGTTGCCTTGATTTTGTGCCAATTGTCACAATGCACAAAAATTACATTATCAATTATGCAAAGCGACGATTTTTTTCTTGAAAGCATAGGCAATATTGATTTTTTGGGAAAATGGTGCTATAATAAGGGCACAGGCGGACGAACGATTCTTCTGCCTCAACAATAAAAAATAGGAGAAAGGCTATGAAACAGTTTGCACGGATCTTTGCATTTGTCCTGTGTCTCGTCCTTTGCGTCTTCGCGTTCGCGTCCTGCGACAAGGGAGACAAGAAGGGCAGCAAGACCGCCGCACCCGCGGGGACCACGGCATACACGCCGGACGGCACCACCGCGCACGTCCATACCCCCGCATCCGAATACACGATCGACTTGGATCCGACCTGCACCTACGCGGGATCAAAGTCCTACCACTGCACCGTGTGCAACCAGATCATCCCCGAGACCGTCGTCCCGATTCCGCAACTCGATCACACCCCTGACGAAGAGTACTCGACCATCTCCGATCCGACCTGTATCGCAGTCGGATACCAGGGAAAACTCTGCACCGTCTGCGGCGAGACCATCGAATCGACGATCGTCGAACTCCCGAGCGATCCCACCGCGCACAAGGTCGTCGAGTGGACCGTGACCGAGGCTGCCAATATGCTCAACCCGACCGGCAGCCGCAACGGCGAATGTACGCTTTGCCATCAGAACGTCGTCGAGGAAATTCACTACGAGGGACCGATCATCAAGGAGTGCACCCCCATTACGGAAAGAATTGAGTTGCCTCGGGTGAAATTCGCCGACGCTCGCGGCGACAAGCACTTCTACCCGACCGACGAGGATCCCGCGGGCAACGATCTGTACCTCGAGTTCTCGATCCTCTGGAACGAGTCGATTCAGAACTTCGACGCATCCAAAGATCCATATATGGTCGCACGTTTTGTCGACGGGAAACCGCTCTACTACTTCTCGCCCGTTGCCGATATGCCCTACAGCGACGCCAAAGTTGCCGGCGCGTTCGAGTGGATGGGGAACTTCGCGACGCCGATCTCGGACAGCGAAGTGACCACCCCTGCCACGATGTGCGGCAAGTCAAACAACTACGCCAATTATCCGAACATCATGGGCGCCGATCCGGATCATCCCGAATACGGCTGGCATCGCGTCGGAATCCGGTATCATCTGGAACTGCTCGACGGCAAATCCGGCGCAGACCTGACGGATTACGTCGGAATCGCCACCTGTTTCGTCGACGGCGTCGCGATCTTCAAACTGTCGACCGGCGCCGACGGTATGCAGAACTGGGAATCTATGCTGTTCAAAGCCGAATCTGACGGTGAGGGCGGCATCGTTTACAGCGACGCCGGGGACTACGTCATCCCGTTCTTGATGAACAAGTCGTATACCAAAGCGGACACGACCGCTTACCTCGCTTTCTCCGACGTGTACGTCACCTGCGGCAAGGATTTCGTGATGAAGGTCGAGAAGGTGGCTTCTCCCGAAGCGCAGACGCTCGAGGTTGCCGAGGGCGTCGAGATCCCGGCTCCCGTCTACTTCAAACTCGCCGACTGATCCCATTTTCTTGTAAAGCATCCGGGGCTTCGCCGGACGGTTCTCTCCTCCTTTCCGTTCCCGCCAGCCCCGGGATCCCTGAATATACGGGAGCGTACACCTACGTTCCCGTTGTGATTAACGGCGCTTCTTTTGTGCAAAACGAAAAAGCGGGGAGCCGTTCCGCTCCCTTTCCGAAAACGCCTGTTTCCGATTTCGACGGGTGAGGAAACGATTTGAAAAACACCGTAACAACTATAAGGAGATAATTGCTATGCGCCATTTGTTATCAAAAAAGCACTTGTCGTTTCTTTTGATCCTCGCGATGCTGACCGTCGTGTTTGCGGCGATCCTGCCGGTCGCGGCGGACGTAACCCTCGCCGAAGACGGGGAA
>CAMZBE010000046.1 GCA_947304475.1 uncultured Clostridia bacterium | reverse complement strand
ACCCGCGCCGCGGCGAATATCTGCTGCTTGACCGGAACTGCGGCGGGATCGTTTCCCGCACGATCTTCACTCTGCCGACCAAGGCGGGCAAAGGCATTCTGGTCTCGCCGACGGCGGACGGCAACCTGCTGCTCGGTCCGACGGCGGAGGATCTGCCCGAGGGCGCGAACTGCGCGGTGACTGCCGCGGGGCAGGACAAGATCATCGCGGCGGCGAAGAAGATGGTGCCGACGGTGCCGCTCGGCGGTCGGATCACCTCGTTTGCCGGACTGCGTGCCGCGGGCGAAAGCGGCGATTTCGAAATCGACCTTCAGAACGGTTTCCTGGTTCTGACCGGGATCGAGTCGCCGGGACTTTCGGCGGCGCCCGCGATCGCGGAACTGATCGGACAGATGCTCGGCGAGAAGGGGTTCCTCCCCGAAAAGCCGATGGCGAATTTCAATCCCGTGCGTACCGTCGTTCGTCCCAAAGAGATGACCGACGTCGAGCGCGACGCGCTGATCCGGCGTGATCCCGCCTACGGACGGATCGTCTGCCGGTGCGAAGAGGTCTCGGAAGGCGAGATCCGCGACGCGCTGCGGCAGAACCCGCCGGCGCTGACGCTGGACGGGATCAAACGGCGCACCCGGTCCATGATGGGGAGATGCCAGGGCGGCTTCTGCTCTCCCTCGCTGCTCTCGCTGGTCAGCCGCGAACGCGGGATCGACGAGACCGAGGTCACTAAGGGCGACGGCGCAAGTTACATCGCCCACGAACGGACGAAGGGGGGCAACTGATATGGCAAACGTGAAAACCGACGCGCTGCCCGAGATCAAAGTCGGGCTTCTGGTGATCGGCGCCGGCCCTGCGGGGCTTGCCGCCGCCGTCGCCGCCTACGACAGAGGCGTGCGCGACATTCTGATCTGCGAGCGGCAGGATTTTGCCGGCGGCATCCTTCCGCAGTGCATCCATAACGGGTTCGGTCTGAAACGCTTCGGCGAAGAGTTGACCGGTCCGGAGTACGCCGGACGCTACGAGAAGATGGCACAAGAGCGCGGCATCAAGATCGAGTACGGCGCGACGGTCACCAAACTGTCGGACGACCGGCGCGTGACCGTGCTTTCGGAAGACGGCATGCGCGTGTACGCCGCCGACGCCGTGATCCTCGCGATGGGTTGCCGCGAGCGGCCTCGCGGAGCGCTTCCGGTCGTGGGAACGCGTCCCGCCGGGATCTATACCGCGGGCTGCGCGCAGAAGATGGTCAACCGCATGGGACTGCTCCCCGGACGTGAGATCGTAATCCTCGGTTCGGGCGACATCGGTCTGATCATGGCGCGCCGCATGACGCTTGAAGGGGCGCACGTGCAGGCGGTCTGCGAAGTGATGGATCACCCGGGCGGACTGCGCCGGAATATCGTGCAGTGCCTTGACGATTTCGGGATCCCGCTCTACCTCTCGACCACCGTCGTCGAGGTGGAGGGCGAGGAGCGCGTGAAGTCGGTCACGGTGGCGGAGGTCGACGAACGCCGCCGCCCGATCCCCGGCACTGAACGCAAGATTCCCTGCGACACGCTTCTGCTCTCGGTCGGTCTGATCCCCGAAAACGAACTGACGCGTCAGGCGGGCATCTCGATCGATCCCGTGACGAACGGCGCCGCCGTGCGCGAGAACCGCGAGACCTCGATCCCGGGCGTGTTCGCCTGCGGAAACGTCCTGCACGTGCACGACCTGGTCGACTTCGTCTCGGAAGAGGGTGAGATCGCGGGCAACGCCGCCGCAGATTACCTGGCGAACAAAGAAAAAATCGAAACCGCCCCCGTGGCGAAGATCGTGGCGAAGGACGGCGTGCGCTACACCGTTCCGGAACTGATCGGGGACGGAGAAACCGAGAAGGTCACCGTCTTCTTCCGCGTGTCCGACAGTTTCCGCGACGCTACCCTGGTCGCCGAGAACGGCGACGGCGTGATCCTCTCGAAGAAGGTGCGCCGGATGGTCCCGGGCGAGATGCAGCGGGTAGATCTGCCGCGCGCGAAACTGGTCGGGACGGTCACGCTCTCGGTCGCGCCAAAGGCGTAACTTCCCCGCTCTGCCCCGCTCGCGGGATTTGTCGAAAGCAAGCGAAGAAAGGATCTTCCCCCAATGGGGAAGAATGAGTGAAGAAATATGGAAAACGTCGAAAAGATCCGTCGTTTCCCCTGTACGGTCTGCCCGATGGGGTGTGAACTTACGGTCGACTGTGAAACCCTTACCGTTACGGGCAACGGTTGCCCCCGCGGCGCCGCCTACGGCGTGGCGGAAGTGACGCACCCGACGCGCACGCTCACCACGACCGTCGCCCTGCGCGGCTCGGATCGCGTCATCGCCGTCCGTACCGATAAGCCCATCCCGAAGGAATTGCTCCTGCCCGCTATGGACTTTATCCGCGCCTACGTCGCGCCCGAAAACGTCCGGCCCGGCACCGTCCTCGTCGAGGGCTTCATGGGCACCGACGCCAACCTCGTCGTGACCGGGAAGTAAGGAACGAAGGGGTACGAAGGGGTACGTCCACTTTCTTGAAAGAAAGTGGAGCAAAGAAATTCATTATGGGAATACTTATAGCGAAACGGCGCTCCGGCGCCGTTTCGCGGTTTTATAGCCGATACCGAATAACCGCTTTACAGAAGTAAAAAGTCGCCTGCGTCGGTAATCCGACGCGGGCGGCGTGTTTCTTTCAAACTGTCCGGAAAACGAACGCAGTTCCGTTTTTGAAACCGCAAAACGGCAGCGAACTGCCGTTTTGCCAACTTCCTTTTTTTATGAAGTTCTTTGTCGCGCTTTCTTACAAGAAAGCGCGCGTTCCCTTCTTACTGCTTCGCGGCGTTCCGCTTGGCCGCCTGGGCTTTCTTACGGAGCGGGGTGTCGAGAATGGTCTTGCGCAGGCGGATGCTCTTCGGCGTGACCTCGATCAGTTCGTCGTCCGCGATGAACTCGATGGCTTCCTCAAGTCCCATCTGGCGCGGGGTGACCAGCGTCAGCGCCTCGTCGGCGCCGGTGGAGCGAATGGCGGTCAGGTGCTTCTTCTTGCAGACGTTGACCTCGATATCGCCCATCTTGGGGTTCTCGCCGACGATCATGCCCTCGTAGACCGGCGTCTGCACGCCGATAAAGAGCGGACCGCGCTCCTGCGAGTAATAGAGTCCGTAACTGGTCGCCTCGCCCGCCTCGCTCGCGACGAGGGAGCCGGTATAGCGCATGGTGACCTCGCCCTTATAAGGCGCGTAGGTCTCGAAAACGGCGTTGATGATGCCCTCTCCGCGGGTGGCGGTCATGAACTCCGAGCGATAGCCGAAAAGGCACCGCGTCGGGATCAGGTAGGTCAGTTTCTGGCGCGTACCGCGCAGTTGCATATCGACCAACTCGCCCTTGCGGGAGCCGAGCCGCTCCATCACCGTCCCCATATACTCCTCGGGGACGTCGATCGTGACGCGCTCGATGGGTTCGCACTTCACGCCGTCGATCTCTTTCATCAGGACGCGCGGGTTCGAGCAGGCGAGTTCGTAGCCCTCGCGGCGCATGGTCTCGATCAGGATCGAGAGGTGCATTTCGCCGCGTCCGGCGACGCGGAAGGTATCGGTGGTCTCGCCGTCGGTCACGCGGAGCGAAACGTCCTTCAGCAGTTCGCGGTAGAGCCGTTCGCGCAGATGACGCGAGGTGACGTACTTCCCTTCCCGCCCGGCAAACGGGCTGTCGTTGACCGAGAAGGTCATTTCCAGCGTCGGCTCGCTGACCTTGACGAACTCGAGCGGCTCGACGCAGTTGAGACTGGTGACGGTATCGCCGATCGTGATGTTCTCGGCGCCCGAGAAGCAGACGATATCCCCGACCGTCGCCTGCGGAACGGCGACGCGGTTCAGCCCGTCGAACTGGTACATCGAGACGATGCGGGCGCGGCGGGGCGCCTCCTCCGAGTGAAAGTTGGTGATCATCACGTCCTGGTTCTGTTTCAGGGTGCCGCGCTCGATCCGACCGATCCCGATCCGACCGACGAAGTTGTTATAGTCAATCGAGGAGACCAGCAGTTGCAACTCACCGTTCTCGTCGCCCTCGGGGGCGGGGATATAGTCGAGAATGGTATCGAAGAGCGGGCGCAGATCGGTGCCCGGCGTGTGCGCGTCGAAACTGGCGGTCCCGGCTCTGCCCGAGCAGTAGAGGATCGGGGAGTCGAGTTGTTCGTCGGTGGCGTCCAGTTCCATCAGCAGTTCGAGCACCTCGTCCTCGATCTCGTCGAGGCGGGCGTCGGGACGGTCGATCTTGTTCACCACGACGATCACGCGATGGTTCAGGGCAAGCGCGCGCTCCAATACGAACCGCGTCTGGGGCATCGGTCCCTCGGCAGCGTCGACCAGCAGGATAACGCCGTTCACCATTTTCAGGATGCGTTCGACCTCGCCGCCGAAATCGGCGTGTCCCGGGGTGTCGACGATATTGATTTTTACGCCGTTGTAGTGTACGGCGGTATTCTTCGCCAAAATCGTGATGCCGCGCTCGCGCTCGATATCGCCCGAGTCCATCACGCGCTCGGTCATCGCCTGGTTCTCGCGGTACACGCCGCCCTGCCGGAGCATCTCGTCGACGAGCGTGGTCTTTCCGTGGTCAACGTGCGCGATGATCGCGACGTTGCGAAGGTCTGTCCGCTTCATATTCTACCGTCCTTTTTCCGTCGGTCCGGGCGTCCTTTTGCGGGCGCCTTTTTTTAACTTTATTATTATAACCGAACGCTTTTCTTTTTTCAAGAGGGGAAAGCCCTTTTTTTGATATTTTTCTCCTATATGTTGACTTTTTTAATAAAAGAATGTATGATGGGAGTGAACGGGCGACCGCCCGCTCCGCTCTTTTCCCGCCGTTCCGGGGCGAGCGCCGACAGACAAGAACGAGGTACGGTTATGAAAAAAGGTTTGCTTCTGATCCTCTCGGCGGTTTTGATCCTCTCCGCGGTCTTTGCCCTTTCCGCGTGCGGAAAGAAGGACAAATTGCCGACCACCGATTACGAAAAAGTTTCGTTTGCCTTCAAAGGTGTGGAGAAGAGTTTCAAGGAGGCGGGCAACAAGAGCGCCGCCGACGCCGAAACCTACGCCGTCAAGCGCCTGCTCGCAGGGGACGGCGATCCCCTCTCGACCATTCGTTCGGTCTACACGTCGGGCGACAGTCAGGGCGACGTGATCGACGATCTCGAATACACGCAGCCCCCGATGATCCAGTTCCAGTGCCTGAAAACCGTACTGGAGAAGATCGGCAAGGGGTTCGAGTTCGGCGCCAAGTACTACGACGATATCACGGGCGAGGTCTTTGTCGACGTCGCGACCGGCAGGGATATGAGCGACGATGCGAACAAGAACGACTACAAGTACGACTACACGTTCCGCCTTGCGCTCCAGATCGACATCGACGAAGCCGACCTGATCCAAGCCGACGTTTCCTTCGACATCCGGCTTGTTCGCGGGAACGAGGACGTCAGCATGATCTGGTACGTCAAGATGATCCTCGACTACGATATGACGAGCACCACGCCGATCTACACGCTGACCATGTGGACGGCGAACGACGAGCGCCAACTCGCTTTCCGCGGCAATTACACCTACGAATACGACTACGTCGATATGAAAGCCGCCGGGATCAACGAGTGGCGGAAATTCGTGCTGGAACCCGACACCAAACTGGTGAAGGACGCAAACCATCAATCCTTCGAGACCTACCGCAACGAGGGCGTCGTCTTTAACGCCGACACCTGCAAGTGGTACGCCGACAAAGATCTGAAAAAGATCACGCGCTACAACGAGACCAAGGGCGCGACCATCGCCGACGCCTTCTTCGCGTTCGGATTGAACTCGACCGACGTCGACGGGACGGCGTTCCTTTCGGAAAACGGGATCCAAAGCGACACGATCACGTCCGCCTACCGCGATTTCTCCGAGATCTTCAAGAAAGACGTTATCTACTCGCTGGTCACGGAAAAAGAGGACGACCACGGAGAAAACGGCGGGCACGGTGAAGCCGTCGGGATCGCCTTGCTGACGCAGGACCGCGAAGCGTGGGGTGCGCAGAACATCGAACGCGACTGCACGGTCTCGGATCTTCTTACCGGCTTCGGTCCCTGGGGCGGCGCCGTCATCGGCGTCAAGCGTCCCTGCATCTACTCGGTCGACGCGAACGGCAACGTGATTGAATTGCTCCAAAACTTCGGCGACTACGATTACGAGATCGCAGTCGGAAAGAGCGCGTGGGTTAAAGTCAATCTCAGCGACCGTCTGTCCGATCTGATCGCCAACCGCCTCGGCGGGACCGCGGCGCTCGAAGCAAACGGTTCCCTCATCACGATCCGCTTGACGAACAAGACCAACCCGAACGAGACCGCCACGTTCTCCGCGATCATCGGTTTCCGGAGCGAGATCGAAGAGCAGGAAGCGAAACAGTTCCCCGCCCCCTTGACCGCGTGGAGCGTTCCCGTCTACGATACGGCGAACGGCAGTTACAATATCGACGACTACAAGGAAGGCAACGACACCATTTACCTAACCGTCCGGAATACGACAAACGACGAATGGACCGCGTATCTTTCCAAACTGAAAGCGGGCGGCTTCGTTCAGGACGATATCAACGCCTACGTCAAAGTCATCGGTCAGAACGTCCTGTTCATCACGGTCAATCAGTTTGAAGAGAACACACTCCGGATCTCGGTGCGCCAGCTGGCAAACAACGTTGACCGGACCTACTCCTCGACCTTCCCGGCGCAGGCAGTTGCAAGTTGGGTAGACGGCAAATTCGTGATCCCGACGCCGACTGCGAGCGGCAATCTGCTCTACTCGTACAATGCCGACGGAAAGTATATCCATATCTTCGGTATGACGAACGAAGAGATCGCCGCCTACGTCGATACCGTCGCGAACCGCGAGAACACCCGGTTCGTAGGGGACCGAATGATCACCACGTATTACGAAGGACGCTTCTATACCATCGAGTACAACGCGTATGAAAACACGCTGTACTTTGAACTGAACCTCGAAAGATACGGCGCGCAGAAACCGCAGATCTATATCTCGGTCAACGGCGGCGACGCGCAGCCCTTCTGGTGGGACGGTATGTATTACACGGTCACCGTAACGCTTGCGGAAGGCGACACGTTCGTCTTCACGCCCGACGTCGGGAAAATCGAAGATCCGAAAGCGTTTACATTCAGCGAGGGGACCTATACGGTCGTCGTTGCCGGGACCTACACCATCTCGGGACTTCAGGGCGATCTTCATATCGCAAAGAACTGACCGAAAGCGAAACGGATATGGCAAACGAAAGCGGGCAAACCTGTTGGATTTTCGGCGGGGGGGACTTCTCCCCCGCCTGCCCGCATATTCCGGAGCCGGGCGATCTCGTGATCGCGGCGGACAGCGGACTTGACCTTGTACGCAGTCTGAACTTGACGCCCGACCTCGTGATCGGGGATTTCGACTCGCTCGGGCGGGTACCCGAGGGCGAAAACGTCGTGACGCTCCCGGTCGAAAAGGACGTGACCGACGCCGCGGCGGCGGTCGATCTCGGGCGGACGCGCGGGTATTCCCGCTTCTGCTTCGTCGGCTGCACCGGCGGGCGCCCCGACCATACCTTCGCCGCCTATCAACTCCTTGCGGAGTTGGCGGGGCGGGGAGAGGTCGGTCTGCTCTTCGGGGACGGCTTCACGGTCACGGCGATACGGGACGGTTCGCTCTCCTTCCTCGCGCTTCCCTGCGGCACGCTCTCGGTGTTCGCCGTCGGCGGCAACGCTTCGGGCGTCACGCTCTCGGGCGCCTTCTACCCCCTCTCGGACGCGACGCTCACCCCGACGTTTCCCCTCGGGGTATCCAATTCGTTTATCGGAAAGCCGGTCACGATCGAAGTAAAGCGCGGCACCCTGCTGACGTTCGCCGAGGGGTACCCGATCCCGATATTCGGATAATAAAAGAAAAAAAGAGGCGCCCGCATCGCACGATGCGGGCGCTTTTTGTTGCTTTTTTCGATCAATCATCGATGCCGAGACTCATCCAGTAATCGTCCATGATCTTCTGCGTCGCGTCATCGAGGGTGTGGTAGTACTGCATTCTCGCGGGATCTTCCTTATAGGACGCGGGCAGTTCGTAGAGGATCGCGTATTCGTCGGTCCCCTCGCTGTAGTCGTAATCGGGGTTGGTGCGGACCGCGAGGTTCGGGGACGCGTAGC
>CAMZBE010000045.1 GCA_947304475.1 uncultured Clostridia bacterium | reverse complement strand
GAGCGGGTGAACGCTTCGACGCGTGGCGGCGGATCGCCGCAGGCGAGGTCGACCTTGTGATCGGGACGCGCTCGGCGGTCTTTGCCCCGCTCCCGCGGCTGGGTATGATCGTGATCGACGAGGAACACGAACACACCTACAAATCCGAGAGCGATCCCAAGTACCACGCCCGCGACGTCGCTTCGTATCGCTGCGGGGTGAATAACGCCTTGCTTCTGCTTGCGTCCGCGACGCCCTCGCTTGAAAGTTACACCAAGGCGAAGAACGGGCAATATACGCTCGTGGAACTGAACGAACGCTACGGCGGCGCACGGCTCCCCGAAACCGAGATCGTCGATATGCGGGACGAACTCCGGCACGGCAACACCTCGCCCATCAGCGACCGGCTGGCGGCGGCGGTGCGTGAAACCGTCGAGCGGGGGGAACAGGCGATCCTGTTTTTGAACCGCCGCGGTTACAATACCTCGCTTCAGTGCCGGGCGTGCGGCGAACCCATCGTCTGCCCGCGCTGTTCGATCTCGCTCACCTTCCATACCGGCAGGGACGGCGGAAAACTGCTCTGCCATTCCTGCGGTTACCGCGCCCGCCCGCCGCGCGTCTGCCCTTCCTGTGAAGCCGACGCGCTCTCCTATCTCGGCTTCGGGACGCAGAAGGCGGAAGCGGAACTGACCGCGTCGCTCTCGGGTTGCCGCGTGATGCGAATGGACGCCGACACCACGACGGGAAAACAGGCGTACGACAAGATGCTCGAGGCGTTCCGCCGCGGCGACGCCGACGTTCTGCTCGGGACGCAAATGGTCGCGAAGGGACACGATTTCCCGCGCGTCACGCTGGTCGGGGTTCTGTCGGCGGACAGTTCGCTTTATGTCAACGATTTCCGTGCGTCCGAGCGCACGTTCTGCCGTCTGACGCAGGTGATCGGGCGTGCGGGACGTGCCGAACGCCCGGGACGCGCGTTGATCCAGACCTTTTCGCCCGGCAACGAGATCCTGTCGCTCGCCTGCCGTCAGGACTATCCCGCCTTTTACGCGGCGGAAAGCGCATTGCGTAAAGAAACGGTGTTCCCGCCCTTCTGCGATATCGCGATGCTGCTGCTCTCGTCGGAAGACGAGCGGGCGCTTTTCAAAGCGGCAAACGACCTGCGCGACCGTCTGCTCTCGCTTGCCGGGGGCGACTATCACGATCTGCCTTTGACGGTTTTCGGACCGTTTGAAGCGCAGGTCTATAAGGTCAACGACCGGTTCCGCCTTCGTATGATCCTTCAATGCCGGAACAGTCCGCGTCTCCGCGCCCTGCTCCGGGAACTGATGATCTCCTTCGCCGACGAGCGCAAGGTGATCCTCTCGGTCGATATCAACCCTCTGTCCGTTTGACGCGGAAGAAAGGAAACAGTTATGGCAATCCGTAAGATCGTCAAAGTCGGAGATCCGGTTCTCCGCAAAACCAGCCGCCCGGTCGAGGAGATCACGCCCCGGATCACGCGGTTGGTCGAAGATATGATCGATACCATGCGCGACGCCAACGGCTGCGGGCTTGCCGCCGTTCAGGTGGGCGTATTGCGCCGCGTCGTCGTGATCGAGGTGGAAGAGGGAAAACCCATCGTTCTGATCAATCCGAGGATCGTCGCATTCGCCGGCGAACAGTGCGAGCAGGAGGGGTGCCTTTCGCTTCCCGGCAAGTGGGGAAAGACGCGCCGTCCGATGCACGTCACCGTCCGGGCGCAGGGGCTCGACGGGGAAGAGGTCGAATACACCGGCTCGGACCTGCTCGCCCGCGCCTTCTGCCACGAACTCGACCATCTGGACGGCAAACTCTTCACCGACTCGCTGGTCGGTGAACTCGAGGGCTGACCGAAACGGAGGGGAACGCGTATGACGGAGAACAGAAAACCGAGGATCGTCTTTATGGGGACGCCGGAGATCGCCGTGACCTGCCTTGACCGGCTGGTGCGCGGTGGTTTTGACGTCGCCGCCGTCGTGACGCGGATCGACAAGCCGAAGGGAAGACGCGCGATTCTGACGCCGCCCCCGGTCAAAATCTACGCCGACGAACACGGGATACCTGCTCTTCAGCCCCGGACGCTGCGCGACGAGGCGTTCGCAGAATGGCTCAAGATGATCGATCCCGACCTGATCCTCGTGGTCGCGTTCGGCATGATCCTGCCCGAAAACGTCCTCGCCTATCCTGAATACGGCTGCATCAACGTCCACGCCTCGCTGCTCCCGAAGTACCGCGGCGCCGCGCCCATGCAGCGCGCGATCATGGACGGAGAGAGCGAGACCGGGGTGACCATTATGTATATGGACGCGGGACTGGATACCGGCGATATGATCTTTCGCCGTTCCACCCCGATCACCGGGACCGACACGCTCGAGAGCGTCCACGACCGGTTGGCGGAAATCGGCGCGGATCTGCTCTGCGAGACCGTCCGCGAGATAGAAGAAGGAAAACCTCTGCCGAAAGAAAAGCAGGACGACGCCAAAGCAACCTACGCCGCCAAGATCGAACGCGCCGACGCGGCGATTGATTTTTCACGTCCGGCAAGGGAACTCGACTGCCGGATCCGCGGATTGTCACCGATCCCGAACGCGTTTTTCACGCGGCTTGACGGCACGACCGTCAAGGTATTGTCCGCCCGCCCCGTGAAAGGGGACGGAGCCCCCGGTACGGTCCTTGCGACGTCGTTTGACAAAGAGGGATATATCCGCGTCGCCTGCGGAGAGGGCGCACTCGATTTGCTCGAGATCAAACCCGAGGGCAAAGGGGCGATGAGCGCCGCCGAATACCTTCGCGGCAGGAAAGTCGCCGTCGGGGGAACGCTCTGATGACCGACGTGCGGCGGCTCGCGCTGCGTCTGCTTGAAGGCTGGGAGCGCGACGATACGTATTTGAACCTTGCGCTGAACTCGCCCATGACGGCGGGGCTTTCGCGTGAGGAACGCGGCTTTCTGACCGCTCTGCTCTACGGGACGGTCGAACGCCGGATCACCCTCGATTACCTGATCGGGCGCGTCGCCGCCCGCGATAAGATCGCGCCGCGGACGCGGAACGTCCTTCGGCTCGGGTTTTATCAGTTGTTCTTTATGAAAAACGTACCGGCGCACGCCGCCGTCGATCTGACCGTATCGCTCGGAGAGGGGAAGGGGGAACGCGGGTTCGTCAACGGCGTTCTGCGTTCCGCGCTCCGGCAGTTCTCTTCGCCCGACGGCTTCGTTACCCTTCCGTTCCCTCCGAGGGAAAGAGGGCTTGCCCGGTATCTTTCGGTCTCCCGATCTTTTCCTGCCGATCTGGTTCGTCACTTTCTCGGTTTGCTCGGAGAGGAAGAGACCGAAAAACTGCTTGACGCTTTCAACCGTGAAAGCCCTTTGACGCTCGCGGTCAATACGTTGAAAATCAGCAGGGAAGACCTCGCCGCCCGCTTTGCCGAAGCGGGGATCGGAGCGTACCCGACGACGTATTCTCCCGTCGGACTGACGCTCTGTGATCCCGCCCCGGTCACGGCGCTTCCGGGCTTTGACGAGGGACTGTTCTTCGTGCAGGACGAGGCGGCGCAACTTGCCGCCGCGATCCTGTCTCCCGCGCCCGGTTCAACGGTCGTCGATCCCTGCGCTTGCCCGGGTGGGAAAAGTTTTGCCGCCGCGATCGAAATGGGTGACAGGGGGACCGTGTACGCCTTCGATCTTCACGACAGCAAACTTCCCCTGATCTCGGACGGCGCCGCCCGGCTCGGGCTGACCGCGGTCAAGGTCGCCGGCCGCGACGGACGCGAACCCGATCCCGCGCTTCTCTATAAGTGCGACGGTGTGCTATGCGACGTCCCCTGTTCGGGGCTCGGCGTTCTCGGAAAGAAGCCCGATCTTCGCTACCGCGCCCTCGACCGGGCGGAAGAACTCCCGCCCCTGCAAGCGTCGCTCCTTGCGGCGTCGGCATCGTATCTTGCCCCGGGCGGCAGACTGCTGTATTCGACCTGTACGCTGAACCCAAAGGAAAACCGCGAGGTGGTAGAAGGTTTTTTGGCGACCGCCCCCGATTTCCGGCGGGTACCCTTCTCGGTCTGCGGTCTTGACGCGCCGGACGGCGAGATCACGCTCTATCCGCACGTCCACGGCACCGACGGTTTCTATTACGCGCTGATCGAGCGCGTTTCTCCCTGAAAACGGAAAGGAGTTCCGGCATGGATCGCGATCTGCTCTCGCTGTTCCCCGAAGAACTTGCCGATCTGTTCGCGTCGCTCGGGCAACCGGCGTATCGCGCAAAACAGGTCTTTTCGGCGTTCTCGCGGGGGCTTTCGGTCGGGGAGATCACGACGCTGCCGAAAAAACTGCGCAAAGAACTCGAAACCGATTATCCCGACGTGATGCCGAAGATCGCGGAAAAGCAGGTCTCCGCGCTCGACGGGACGGCAAAATATCTGCTCGAACTGTCCGACGGCAATTCCGTCGAGGCGGTGCTTATGAAATACGAACACGGCACCACGGTCTGCGTTTCCTCGCAGGTCGGGTGCGCGATGGGGTGCGCCTTCTGCGCGTCGACCATCGGCGGGCGCGTCCGCAACCTCTCGGCGGGGGAGATGGTCGGCGAGGTGGCGGCGCTTGCACGCGACGCGGGCGAACGTATCGACGGCATCGTGATCATGGGGATCGGCGAACCGCTCGACAACTACGAGAACGTCCTGCGTTTTCTGCGCCTGATCAACCGTCCCGAGGGGCTCGGGATCGGGTACCGGCATATCTCGCTCTCGACCTGCGGCGTCGTTCCGAAGATCTACGATCTCGCAAAAGAGGATCTGCCCATCACACTGTCGATCTCGCTCCACGCCTCGGACGACGCGCGGCGGTCTGGCATCATGCCGGTCAACCGGAAATGGAACCTCGATCAACTGCTCACCGCCTGCGCTTCGTATTTCGACGCGACGGGGCGGCGCATTTCGTTCGAGTACACGCTGATCGCCGGCGAAAACGACACGCAGGACGAGGCGAAACGGCTTGCGGGATTACTCAAACTGTACCTTCCCGACCGTCCGCTCCACGTCAACCTGATTAGGCTGAACGAGGTGAAGGAGACCGGGTATAAAACCCCGGACGAGGGTTCCGCCCGTCGGTTCGCGGAGACGCTCAACCGTCTCGGTGTGACCGCGACGCTACGCCGCCGTCTCGGCTCCGACGTCAACGCCGCCTGCGGGCAACTCCGCAGACAGAGCGCCGCAAAACGCGGGGAGTGTACGCCGTGAAGGGCGTCGTCGTCAAGGGGCTCGGTGGGCTGTTTGAGGTCCTGACCGAAAACGGCAGAATCGCCTGCCGCGCCAGAGGAACGCTGAAGCGCGACGAGGAAAAAGTGCTGATCGGCGACCGCGTCGAACTCGACCGTCCCGACGGGGAATACGTGATCGCAAAGGTGGAACCGCGCAAGAACTCGCTGATCCGTCCGCCGATCGCCAACCTTGACGCGCTCTATTGCGTCATCGCCGCCGCGCGTCCCGCACCGTCGCTTGAAACGTTGGACAAACTGCTCGCCATAGCGGAGAATAAGTCCATTCGCGCCGCGATCGTGGTCACCAAGACCGACGGGGACAGAGAAGCGGGGGAGACCTACGCCGAACTCTACCGCAAAGTCGGGTATCCCGTTTTTTCGGTCTCGTCGCTTTCGGGCGAGGGGATCGACGAACTGAAAGCCGACCTGACGGCGCAACTCGCCTCGGGCGGCACCGCCGCGTTCGCCGGTGCGTCGGGCGTCGGGAAATCGACGCTGCTCAACCGTCTGCTTCCCGGCGTTTCGCTCGAAACGGGGGAGATCAGCCGCCGCGTCGAGCGGGGAAGACATACTACCCGCCACGTCGAACTGTTTCCCGAGAGCGGCGGGTTCGTCGCCGATACCCCGGGGTTCTCGATGCTGGATTTCGCGCGCTTCGACTTCTTTTCGCTTTCGGAACTCTTCGACGCGTTCCCCGAGTTTGCCGCGTACCGCGGAAAGTGCCGTTACGCCGATTGCACCCACACCGGGGAAGGTCCCGACGAGTGCGCCGTCGCCCGCGCCGTCCGGGACGGGCAGATCCCGCAGTCGCGACACGACAGTTACCGCGCTCTCTTCGCCACACTCAAAAACAAAACAGACTGGTAAAAAGAAAAACGGGAGCCGGAACGCTCCCGTTTTTTATTTTGCCGGATCAGTTTGCGTAGGGCGAGTAGAGTTCGGCGACCTCGCCTGCGCTCTTCACGACCTGATAGACGTTTGCCGTCGCCACTTTGCAGGCGGCGTAACTTTCGCTGCCGTTGTATCCCTTGGCATCGGCGCCGATCGAGAGGTGATCCGCCGCCGGCGTCGCGACCGTTCCGGAAGCGGCTGCTCTGGAGACCTCCGTACCGTTCCGGTAGAGGATCAGGACGCTGCCGTCGAAGGTCGCGACGAGGTGCACCCATTCGTCGGTCGCGAGCGTCGTGCTTGCGTTGATCCAGTTGCCGCCGATCTTGATCCAGAAGTTCATCGTTCCGTCCGACGTGTACTCGAATCCGAAGCCGCCGCCCTGCTGACTGGAGAACGGAGAAACGTATTCAGCGGCGGGCTTTGCATCCATACACAGATAGGTCTCGAAGGTGAAAGCGTGGACCAGAGAACCGTAATAGGACGAGATCCCGTCGAATTCGTAAGCGTCGTCGGTTCCGTCGAATACGGCGTAGTATTTCCCGCCTTCCAGGACGGTGGTCGGATCTCCGCGCTTGGTGAGCGTTTCACCCGAAACGGCGTCTTGTGCCGCGCCGTTTTCTCCGAATTGCGCGGAGAAGACGAGCGGTATCGGCTCGGAGGTCGTGAAGTTGAAGACCAGCGGTTCGCCCTCGTTTTCCCACGACGTGACCGGAATGATGCGAACCGTGTAGGTAACGCCCCCCTCGAGACCGGAGAACGACAGTTTCAGCGTTTCGGGGGCTGGGAACAGGAACCCGCAGTCGAGGCGGCGTTCTGTCGCGATCAGCGTCTCACCCTGCCGGAGTTCGCACCGATAATGCTGAACGTACGCGCCGTTTGATACGCGCGGGAAACGGAAGGTCGCGGACGTTTCGCCGACCGAAACCTCGGTAACGGAGGCTTCCGCTGAAAAGGCGGGCAGGATCTCGGTGTTCGCGCGGTCGTCGGTGCAGGTGAATTTGTCGGGATCGCCCACGTTCAGCAGGATCGGTTCGATCACGGCGGCGCCGGTCCCGACGTCAAACGCCTTCACGAGGATCCGGTCGTTCGCGTCGACCTCGACGACGTAGAATTTCCCGGGATCGTAGAGGTAACTCGCGTTTTCGTTAAACGTCCAATCGCCCTCGTTGTTGACTGCAAAGACCGTCTTGGACGTATAGCCCGCCAGATCCATGCCCCATTCGCGGCAGGAACCCGTGTTGAGGGCGGTGTAGTCGCCCTGCCACACCGAGCGGGGATCGTTGATGGGGAAGTGCGAGTGCCCGGCAAAGTCGACCACCTGCGGATACTGCGAGAAGACGGGAGAAAGGTTCTTGACGCCCCACTCGTCTTCACTGCCGTAAACGGTGTCGTACGGGGGATGATGCTGGAAAACGAAGATGGGTTTCTTTCCGGTCGGATCGTCGGCGGCTGCGATCTCCAGTTGCTCGGAGAGCCACGCGATCTTCGCGTTGTCAAAGCCGTCGTAGTGGCTCGGACACATCAGGATAAAGTGGTAACCCCCGATCGTGATATGCCTGTCTGCGGACTCGTACCCCGACGCCGAGAGGTAACGGGATACGGCGTACTGCGGTTCGGGCCAGAATTCGTGGTTGCCGAGCACCGCCTGCGCCTCGGTTCCGGTCCTCGTGTATTCGTAGAAATCGGAGAAGAAGCGATCGAGTTCGGATGCCTTTCCCCGGTGCGCGATATCCCCGACGATGAATACGCCGTCCAGCGCCTGATACTTTGCGTGGTTGTCGCTGTAACCGTAGGCGTCGGTCAGGAGGTTACGGAACTTCGTATCCTGTTCGCTGACGTTTTCGGTGTAATGTACGTCGCTCGCAACGACGAAGCGCAGAATCGGGGCGAACGCGGCGGCGTTGCTCTCGTTTCCGAACGCCTTCGAGACCGTGATGCGGTCTGCCGTCGCGTAGCGGATGCCCTTGCCGTCCTCGACGAAGGCGTTTAAGTAGATCGGCGTATCGAAATACTCGTTCTCGATCCCGGTGATCTTGACCGCCGCCCAGTAGCGTCCGTCGGGCGCTCCGACGGTTTCGCCGTCGGCGATCACCGCGGAATAAACGACGGTCGTATCAACGACGGTACAGCCGGCCCCGCCCACCGTCGGATTTGTGTTGGTCTTCGAGAAAACGAATCCCACGCGGGTATACTTGAGAGAACCCACCGTGAACAGGAACCGGAGAGCGGTCTCGTCGGATTCGATGTTATCGTTTTTGACCGTCTGAAAACGGAGATCCGCGATCTCCTCATCGGGCTCGCCGGCGGCTACGCGGAAAACGGAGAACAGCGAAGCGACAAGGATCAGGACCGCCGCAAATACGACGGTCAGCAAAAAGGCTCTCTTTTTAGCGGTTTCTCTGAACATACATAACTCCTTGTCCGGATTGTCTCCCTCGTGGGAGATCCCG
>CAMZBE010000044.1 GCA_947304475.1 uncultured Clostridia bacterium | reverse complement strand
CCTGCGTCTCGAAATCAAAGTAGGAGTTCGGGATCGACCAGGTGTCCTTGAACACTCCTTTGAGATTCGCCACGTTGAGGTCGGAGATCATATTGACGAAAAGATCGGGCGCGTCGGGCGCTTTGGCCTGTACCACCTTCTCGATCTGCCCCGACTGTTCGCTCCATTTATAGTCCCAGTAGACGTACTCGATTTTCACGTTGAGCAGGTCATACGCCGCTTTGTTGCGAGCGTAGACCATCTGCTCGATCAGCGGCGTCGTGCCGGGATCCACCTCGTCGGGGCCGACCACGTACTTGTCGTTTTTCGAGGTCTTCTCGGCGTCGCCGTGGTTGCTGAGTTCGATCCGGAGTTCCCGGTCCTTCTCCGTGATGATCGCGATCTTGGACGCGATCTCTTCCCACTTTTCGTCTTCGGTCGACTGCGCCGTCGTCTCCCCGGCGGTCCCGGACTCGGTCTGCGCCGCCGTCGTCGCACCGGTCTCCTTGCTGCCGCCGCAGGAAGCGAGGGAGATCGCGAGCATCGCGAGTAGCAAAAGAACGCTGATGAGTTTCTTCATACACGTATCCTTTCTTTTGTTTGCGCCGGGACCGCCCTCGCTCTTCCGTCAGGCAAAATACGCGAGCGCTCCGACCGGCGTAATATGCTTCTTTTGAATACTTATTCTTCCGAATACTTGAAGATACCGAGACCGTAAGCGTCGAGTTTGCAGACGTCGGTCTCTTTGCCCGAGATCAGATCGGTCATTTTACGCCCGAGCGGGACGGTCGCCGGGACGTCGGAATAGTTCTCGACAAAGACGTACCGATCCTCCCCGTCCTCCCGGACGTGAGCGCTGACGCCGTATCCGAGCGGTTCGACGGTTCCGGTCGCAGATCTGACGCCGCGTTCTTTGACGATCTCGGAGATCACGGCGTCGCTGAGTGTCCCGCAGTCCCTTGCCGCCTGATAGTAGGCGCGTCCCGCACCGTAGACGTTTGACGTGACGACCGGCATCCCGCGGTAAAAGTCCTCTCCGTATACGGCGAGCACCTCGGCGCCTTCGGCGTGGATCAGTTCGCAGTAATCGACGAGTTTATGCTTTGCGCCCTTGAATTCGCAGAAGTTGGAATCCTCGGGATAGAGCGTGTCGATCTCCTCGTTCCAGATCCCGAAAACGTCGCGCAGTTTTCCGCCCGGGAATCCGCCGAGGTGGCAGAGGTCGTTTTCGTCCACCATACCGAGCGTATAGGTCGCGTAGAGCGTGCCTCCCCTCTCGACGAAGCGCGCGAAGTTGTCGATCGTTTCGGCGTCTGCGACGTACTGCATCGGCGCGACCACGATCTTATAGGGCGACAGGTCGTCGTGCGGTCCGATCACGTCGCAGTTGATCCCCCGCTTCCAGAAGACGCTGTAATACGCTCTTGCGGTTTCGATGTATTTTTTCGTATTCTTTGAGAACCCGTGGCTGGCGTCGAGCATCCACCTGCTTTCCCAATCGTAGACGACGGCGACCTCCGATCTGACGGCGGTACCGCAGATCTCGTCGACTTTTTTCAAAAGTTCGCCTTTGCGTTTGACCGTCTCAAAAACTCGCGTCTTCTCGGTCCCGACGTGATCGACGATCGCGCCGTGAAACTTTTCCTGTCCGCCGCGCCCCTTCCGGAACTGGAAGTAAAGGATGCTGTCGGAACCGTGCGCCACCGCCTGAAAGGGGGAGAGCGTTTCCATGCCCGGGCGCATGATCTTGTTATAATCGCGCCAGTTGACGACGCTCGTCGTGTTCTCCATCAGGATAAACGGTTTCAGCGTCAGGCCCCGGATAATATCGTACCCGAACGCCGAATGGACGGCAGTATCCTGCTGATCTCCCGAATGCCACGCCGGATAGGAATCGCAGGAGGCAAAGTCGATCACCCCCTTGAAGCGGCGGTAATCGAGTCCGACGTAATTGCTCAGCATGTTCGTCGTGACCGGTAACTCGGGGCAGATCTCTTTCAGCGGAGCGATCTCCGCCCGCATAAAGTCGACGGTCATCTCGGTCACGAACCGGCGCCAGTCGCAGGTCAGTCCCATATGACTCTGGTCGGTGTACGGCGTCGGCGGCTCGATCTGCTCGAACGAGTCGAAGGTATGGCTCCAGAAATACGACCAGTAGGCGTGATTCAATTCGCGGATATCGTTGTGGAACTTCCGCCTGAGGTATTCCCGGAAATTCGCGACGCATAGAGGACAGAAGCATTCTCCGCTGTATTCGTTTGACACGTGCCAACCGATCACCGCCGGGTGCTTTCCGTACCTTTTTGCAAGTTTGGTATTGATGATCCTGACCTTCTCCCGGTAGACGGGAGAGGAATAGCAGTGGTTATGTCTGGAATTGAAATGCTCGCGCACCCCGTCCCGGTCAACCCGAAAAACCTCCGGATATTTGTCGCCGAGCCAATGCGGACGCGCCGCGGACGGCGTCGCGAGGATCACACGACCGCCGTTCTCGTAGATCTTGTCTAAAACCTTGTCCATATAGTCGAACTCGAAAACGCCCTCGCGCGGCTCAATCATGGACCAGGCAAAAATCCCGACCGTCATCTCGTTGCATTCGGCGAGTTTCATCAGGCGCATATCTTCGTCGATCATCCCCGGATAATCAACCCACTGATCGGGATTGTAGTCCCCGCCGTGCAGGAAATGGGGGAATTTTTCATTCATGTAGGTTTTGCTCATAAGGGCTTTGAACCTCCGTCAATCTTTCCAAATAAGTATAACACTTGTTTCGCATTTTTGTCAAGACTTACATATATATAAATCAAATACAGAACTTTTAACACTTTGGTCTTCTGATAATCTATACGGATCAGTTGCCGCATGGAAACCGAAACGAACCGGCGCCGGGTTCCGGGGAATCTCCGAAAAACCAGCCGAGTTCGTTTGGAAAAACCCGTTTTTCGCGTCCCCGGCGGCACTCGGGGCGCAGAGCGAAAAAAATCTAAAAAAATACTTGCAATTTCGGTTTCGGTGTGTTATAATGCTTCTGTTCACGGTGCGGGTGGAGTATGCCCGTACGCCGGAATGATCCAGAACAGTCCTCTGCGATGCTCCGCACGAATGTTCGTATGAAGGAGGAGCCCATGAATAAGATCGAGGCTTTTACGAATGAGCAGTTGAAGACGGAAGTTCCCGCTTTCAACATCGGCGATACCGTCCGGATCGCCAACAAGATCAAGGAAGGTTCGAGAGAACGGATCCAGATGTTCGAGGGCGTCGTCATCGCTCGTCGGAACGGCGGGATCTCCGAGACCTTCACCGTCCGTCGCGTCTCCTACGGCTGCGGCGTCGAGAAGACCTTCCCGATCCATTCCCCGAACGTCGTCAGCGTGGAAGTGATCCGCTACGGTAAAGTCCGTCGCGCGAAACTCTCCTATCTGCGCAACAGAGTCGGTAAGGCAGCCAAGGTCAAAGAAGACATCTGATCTTCTACCCCCGGCAAAGCCAAACGCCCGCTGTCTTTTCGACAGCGGGCGTTTGGCGTATTGATAAAACGAAAAGTCGGACTTGCGGCGCAAAACCGTCGGCGTCTCTCTTCGCGCCGCCTTCGTCTTTTCTTACACACCCATATTCTCGGGCAACTTGGCGCCGCCGAGGACGTGAAAATGAATGTGTTTGACCGACTGGCACCCGTCCTCACCGACGTTGGTGATCACGCGGTAGCCGTTTTTAAGCCCGAGCGACGCGGCGATCTTCGGGATCGCGCAAAAGATCTTCTTTACCTCGTCCGCGTTCTCACCGTTGATCGCGTCGGCGGACGGAATATGCTTTTTCGGTACGACGAGCGCGTGGACCGGCGCCTGCGGGTTGATGTCGGCAAACGAATACACCGCCTCGTCCTCGTAGAGTTTTTTCGAGGGGATCTCGCCCCGGATGATCGCGCAGAAAATGCAGTCCATATCGGTTTCCTTTCTTTTCGTTCGCTTTTTGCGGGGGAAACCCGCACCAACACAAGTATAGCACTTTTTTTCTTTGAATGCAACAGCGGGGGGTGATTTCGTGCCGTCGATTTTCGGGGATCTGTTCGAGCGTCCCGATCTCTCCATGCGGATCGCGGTGGAAGTCGCCGCAGGGCGCCCTCTCCTGCTCTACGGGACGGGGGACGGCGCCGACAAGACCGTCGCGCGGCTCGCCTCGCTCGGGATCGTTCCCGACGGCTTCTTCGTCAGTCCCGGACACGCGCGGGGGCAGTCTTTTTGCGGCTTCCCCGTCCTCTCGACCGACGAGGCGCTCACCCGCTGGGAAAAACCGCTGATCCTGCTCTGCTTCGCATCAAGCCGTCCCGACGTGATCGCCGGAATCGAAGCCCTTGCCCGGCGCACAAGCCTGTTGATCCCCGATCTTCCGGTCGTGGGGGAAACGGTCTTCGACCGTTCGTTCGCTTCGGCGCACCGGGACGAGATCGAAGAGGCGTACCGGTCGTTTGCCGACGAACGCTCGCGGGAGGTCTATTCTTCCCTGCTTGCGTATAAACTGTCGGGGGAACTCTCCCCGCTTCTCTCGTCGGCGGAACCCGATTACGATCCCTTTTCGCTGCTGCCGACCGACGCGTTCCGACGCACTCTCGACGGCGGCGCCTACGACGGCGACACGGCGCGCGCGTTGCTTGACGCGGCGCCCGGCGTGCGTGAGGTCGTCTGCGTCGAGCCCGACGAGCGCAACTACCGCCGCCTACTCGCTTACAGGGATCGCGAGACCCGCGCGGCGATACCCCCCCTCCGCTGCGCTCTCTCGGACGCACCCGGCGAGGCGTCGCTCTTCGCGTCGGGCAACCGCAACTCGACCATGTTCCGCCCCTCGTACACCGCGCGAAAAGAGGAGGTCGAGGTCACGACGGTCGACCGTCTGCTCGACGGAACGCCGGTCGATTTCATCAAACTCGACGTCGAGGGGGCGGAAGCCGCCGCGCTCCGCGGTGCGGAAGAAACGCTTGCGCGTTTTCGTCCCGCCCTGCTGATCTCCGCCTATCACCGGAGCGAAGATTTGTTCTCGCTCCCGCTGCTCGTATCGAAACTCTGTCCCTGCACCCGTCTGTATCTGCGCCGGCGGCGGTCGCTCCCGGCGTGGGACGTCGACCTGTTCGCCGTCCCGGAAACCTGACCTGAAAGGAAGGAACCGCGATGGAACTGCTCTCCCCCGCCGGTAATCTTGAAAAACTGCGTGCCGCGATCAATTTCGGCGCCGACGCCGCGTACCTGTCGGGACCGGGCTTCGGACTGCGGGCGGCGTCCACCGAATTCTCGCCCGCCGATCTTTTCACCGCGCTCGACGAGGCGCACGCAAAGGGCGTCAAAGTCTACGTGACCGTGAACGCAACGCCGCACGAGAACGAATACCCCGCGCTCTCGGATTATCTCGACCTGCTTGCGCGGGTGAAACCCGACGGACTGATCGTCTCGGATCCCGGCGTGATCCTGCTCTGTCGGGAGCGACTGCCGGGCGTCGCGATTCACCTGTCCACCCAGGCGAACGCCGTATCGAGCGCCGCCTGCCGCGCGTGGTACGGGCTGGGCGTTAAACGGATCGTGTTGGCGCGGGAACTCTCGCTTGCCGAGATCAGGGAGATCAGGAAAAACGTTCCCGCCGACCTTGCGCTCGAGGCGTTCGTGCACGGATCGATGTGCGTTTCGTACAGCGGACGGTGCCTGCTCTCCGGATACTTCACCGGGCGGGACGCCAACCGCGGCGACTGCACGCAGCCCTGCCGCTGGAAGTACCGCATCGAGCACCTTCGCGGCGAGTTGATCGAGGAGAGCCGCCCCGACGAGCCGATCCCGGTCGAAGAGGACGCGGGCGGGACGTTTATCCTCGCGTCGCGCGATCTCTCCATGATCGAGCACCTTGCCGACCTTGCCGATGCGGGCGTCTCGTCGCTCAAGATCGAGGGGCGGATGAAGAGCGCCCTCTACGTCGCCGCCGTCACGAACGCCTACCGCATGGCGCTCGACGCGCTTGCCCGCGGGGAGACGGCGCCCGATCCGCGCCTGATCGCGGAACTGGAAAGCGTCTCACACCGCGAGTATTCGACCGGGTTCTATTACGGCAATCCGCACGACGATCCGAACGTCGTTTCGCGCCCCGGCTATCTCGGTGAAAAGTCCTTTCTTGCCGCCGTGGTCGGTTACGACGAAGCGACCGGTCTCGCCCTCTGCGAGCAGCGCAATAAGTGCGCCGTCGGGGACGAAGTCGAGATTCTTTCGCCCGGACAGTTCGGGCGGGCGTTTACCGTCGCGTCGCTTTTCGACGAGGACGGCGCCCCGGTCGACAGCACCCCGCACCCCGGAATGCGTTTTTCGCTTCCGGTCCCCTTCCCGGTCGCTGCGGGGGATCTGCTCCGCTGTCACGCCCGCTCGGGCGAGAACGGTTGAAGGGTGCCGCGCCGCTTTCCGAGACGTGTAAAGTTCTTCTGCTTTCGCTTGTCGAGGGGATCACCGAGTGGCTCCCCGTCAGCAGTACCGGTCACCTTCTGCTCTTTGGGGGGTGGCTCGCAATTTCCTCGTTCTCCGCGCCTTTTTTCGCCCTGTTTCTCTACGTAATCCAACTCGGGGCGATCCTCGCCGTTCCGGCGCTTTACGCGCGCCGCTCTCCCCTGTTCGCGTTCCGGCGGAACGGGATCGGAGCAACGCTCGCACTCTGGAAACCGGTACTTCTCGGGGTGATCCCCGCCGCCGTCGTGGGACTGCTCTTCGACGACGCGCTCGACCGTCTGCTCTCGGATTCCGCCCGCGTGCGGGTGGTGGCGTTCGCTCTGATTTTTTACGGTCTGCTCTTCCTGCTTCCGCGACGGCGTGCTTCGGTCTCGGATTTGCGGGAGATCGGGTGCGGGAGGGCGCTTGTGATCGGGCTCTTTCAGGTGCTCTCGATCGTGCCGGGCACGTCGCGCAGCGGTTCTTGTCTGCTCGGCGGACGCGCCGCGGGCGTCTCCGACGCGGCGGCGGCGGAGTTCTCGTTTCTGATGGCGATTCCGGTGATGGTCGGGGTGTCGTGTCTGAAGATCGCGAAGTTCGCGATCCGCTCCGCCGCGAGTTTGCCGGGATACGAGATCCAACCGAGGGCGGTCTCACTTCTTTTGCTCGGTTTTCTCTGTTCGTTTCTGGTCTCGCTCCCGGTGATCCGCGCGCTCGTCGGACTGGTCCGCCGCCATGGGCTGGCTCCGTTCGGGCTCTACCGGATCGCTTTGGGGGTGACGATTCTCTTCCTTGCAAAATAATGCCGCGCAGCGCGCGGCAATTCACGACGGCGAAGCCGTCAATTCACGCGGGCTTGCCCGCAATTCACGCACCGCAGGTGCAATTCATTCTTTCATTTCACAATTTGATGAATTGCGATCAGAGATCGCATGAAATGACGGCGAAGGGCAAACGCTCTTCGCCGTCGTGAATTCTCGCCGCCCTCGACGGCTCCGTGAATTGACGGGCGACGCCCGTCATGAATTGTTGCCCGCGGCGTGATCGCCGCGGGCAACACATCACTTTTGCAGAAGGCAAAAACATCACCGCGAAGCAACATCACGTTGCGCGGCGCGCAACACATCACTGCGCCCGAACGGGCGCACCGTCAAACGGTCAGTTCCGTCGTTCCCGGTTTCAGTTCCAGCGTGACGTCGCCGTAGCGGAAGGTGGCGGAGAGGGTTTCGGGGATGGTGATTGAAAAATGGATCTTGTCGCCCGTGCGGAGCATCGAGACCGAGATCTTCCCTTTCGGGACGGTTACGTAACCGCCGATTCGATTCATCCCCTCGGGGAGGTACGGGGCGATCGTGACCGACTGAAATCCCGCTTCGCTCGAATCCCGGATCCCGAGCAGATAGCGGAACAGATTGGTAACGGCGGAGCCGAACATCGGGTGGTTGTGCGAGCGGACGCGCGTCGAGCCGCAGAAATACTCCCAGAGCGTGGTCGCGCCGGCGTCGCGCCAACCGCGGAAGGCGACCGGTTTGTCGGGCGAGAGAAGTTTGACGGCGAGGTCGATGTCCCCGTGCTCGCAGAGCACGCGGAGCAATACTTCCGTGCCGCAGATGCCGGTGTCGAGCGCGCCGGTCCCGGAATAGATCTTCACGAGGTTCGCGTACGTGCGCTCGTCGCCCAGTCCGAGATCGACCATAAAGGCGTTCGCGCCCTGCAGTCCCCCGATAAAGTTGCCGTCCCAGGTGTTGAAGTACGCCGCGGTCAGCGCCGCCTTGCGCCGGGCGATGCGGCTTTCAATTTCGGGAACGTCCTTGTCAAAGCCGAAGCGTTTGGCAAGTTCGACGGCGCGGGTGAGACTTCTGACGTAGTAGTAGTTGTTGACGAACGCGGCGGGCAGCACCACGCGCGTCTGCGTGCACCAGTCGCCGAGACACCATTCGCCCGCCTTGTCCGACGCCACCAGGTCGTCGACCGAGTGGTCTTCGAGGTAGTCGAAATACCGCTTCATCTGCGGGTACGCCTGCCGGGCGAGTGTGTCGTCGCCGTATTGTTTCAAGAAAAGGTAGGGCATCTCGACGATCGCGCACCCCCACGCGCCGGGACCGCCGCCGCACCTGAAATACGGCGCGGTGTACTGGACGTGCCCGGTCAGGGTATCCTGACAGTCGAGGATATCGCCGATCCACTT
>CAMZBE010000043.1 GCA_947304475.1 uncultured Clostridia bacterium | reverse complement strand
CTTCGTCCACTCGTTTCACGCCGTCGGCTGCGAGGAGAGTCTTGCCGCCACGGCGGAATACGGGATCCCGGTGACGGCGGTGGTCGCCCGTGACAACGTCTTCGGCTGCCAGTTCCACCCCGAAAAGAGCGGGAAGGTCGGGCTTGCGATCCTGTCGGCGTTTGCCGGGGGGGTGGCGAAATGATCCTGTTTCCCGCGATCGACCTGTCCGAGGGGAAGGCTGTGCGCCTGCTCCGCGGAGACTATAACCGGAAGACGGTTTTCAGCGACGATCCGCTCTCGGTCGCGCGCGATTTCGTCGCCTGCGGCGCTACCCACGTCCACCTCGTTGACCTCGACGGCGCGAAGGATGGCACGACGCCCAATTCCGGGGTTGTCAAAGCCATCGCGTCCAAAACCCCCCTCTTTTGCGAGATCGGGGGCGGGGTTCGCTCTCTCGACACGGCGGAATACTACTTCTCCTGCGGTGTTGACCGGGTGATCCTCGGGACCGCCGCCGTGACCGATCCCGCGTTCCTCGAAGCCGCCGTGCGCGAGTACGGCAAGCGGATCGCCGTGGGCGCGGACGTCAGGGACGGCGAGATTGCCATTCGCGGCTGGACCGAGAAGAGCGGGGTGAAACTCGACGACTTCATGCGCCGCATGGTCGAACTTAAAGTCGGGTGCGTCATCGTGACCGATATCTCGAAGGACGGCGCGATGCGCGGTACCAACCGTGATCTTTACCGGGAACTGTCCGAAAAGTACGGCGTTCCCGTCACGGCGTCGGGCGGCGTCTCGGATCTTTCCGACGTGATCGCCCTGCGCAAACTGAACCTCTACGGCGCGATCATCGGACGCGCCTACTACAACGGAGCGATCGACCTTAAAGAGGCGATCGGGGTGGCAAAATGATAACGAAAAGGATTATCCCCTGTCTTGACGTCCGGAACGGACGCGTGGTTAAGGGCGTGAACTTTGAGGGCGTCTCGGACGTTTCCTCGCCCGTCGAACTCGGGAAATACTATTCCGACAGCGGCGCCGACGAACTGGTCTTCTACGACATCACGGCGTCGTTCGAGGGACGGCGACTTTTCACCGACATCCTGCGCGAGGTCGCGTCCAAGATCTTCATCCCCCTGACGGTCGGCGGCGGGATCAATTCGGTCGACGATTTCGACCGCGTGCTGAAATGCGGCGCCGATAAGGTCAGCGTCAATTCCGGCGCGATCAAGCGTCCCGAACTGATCCGCGAGGCGGCTACCCGCTACGGCGATCAGTGCGTCGTGCTCTCGGTCGACGTCAAGCGCGTCGGGGACGAGTTCCGCGTCTTCGCCAAGGGCGGGCGCGAGGATACCGGTATGGAAGCGATCGGCTGGATCAAGCGCGGCGTCTCGCTCGGCGCCGGGGAGATCGTGGTCAACTCGATCGACACCGACGGGGTGAAGCATGGCTTCGATCTGCCCCTGCTCGAACGGGTGCTTGACGCGGTGCGCGTCCCGGTCATCGCTTCTGGCGGCGCCGGGGGGATCGGCGATTTCGTCGACCTGTTCAAAACGCTACCCGAGATCGACGCGGGACTTGCCGCCTCGATCTTCCACTTCGGGGAAGTCACGATCCCCGACCTCAAGCGCACGCTCAAAGAAAACGGCATCAACGTAAGACTGTAAAAGGAGAAAACGCCATGCTTGAAATTTCCGAACTCAAATTTGACGAAAAGGGACTGATCCCCGCGATCGTCGCGGACGCGATCACCGGCAAGGTGCTGACGCTCGCCTACATGAACCGCGAAAGCCTGAAGATCACGATGGAGCGCGGGCTGACCTGCTTCTTCAGTCGGTCGCGGAACGAACTCTGGCTGAAAGGGGAGACCAGCGGGAACTATCAGCACGTGGTCAGTATCACCGCCGACTGTGACCGCGACGCCCTGCTCGTCAAGGTCGAAAAGGACGGTCCCGCCTGCCATACCGGCAGCGAGTCCTGCTTCACCGCCCCGGTCTTCCAGAGCGACGAACTCTCCGAGTTCACCCTGCGCGGGCTCTACGACCTGCTTCTGGACCGTAAGGCGAAACTGCCCGAGGGCTCCTATACCACCTACCTCTTCCAGAAGGGGATCGACAAGATCTTAAAGAAGGTCGGCGAGGAGTCGACCGAGGTCATCATCGCCGGCAAGGCGAACGACAAAGCCGAGACGATCTACGAACTCGCCGATCTCGCCTATCACGCGATGGTACTGATGGTGCAGATGGGGATCACGGTGGACGACGTGCACAAGGAACTGGCGTCCCGCCACATCATCGATCATAAAGTAAAGCAAGAAAAAATGGTTTAAGACGACGCGCGGATACAGGAACCCCCAACGCTCGCAAGCTCACGCCGGGGAACCCCTACAGCGCAGACCGAAAAACAAAAAGGAATATTTTTAATTCGTTAAGGCTTTTTGCTCTGCTTGAAAACCCCGCACAGTAAAATGCAATAGATGTTGAAACCCGCTCGCAGTTTGCAGGAACCCCCAACGCTCGTAAACTCACGTCGGGGAACCCCTTGCTGCGAGCGGGTTCCTTCTTTTTTGATTTGAATTCGTTTTTCTATCCGCGTTCTCTAACTCTCGGCGTATGAAAATACGCCTTCGGCGCGAGAACGCGAATTCTGCATCTGCCTCCGCGCGCCTGAAAACAGGGCTGGCGCGGGTAGGTCGAAAAGATACCGATCGTGCGGTTTACTCGAAAAAGTTCAGATAGATCTGAAGGTACATAAAACCGTAACACGTGAAGAGCAGAGCACAGTACACGACGCCGGCGAGCGCGACGAAAAAGCCGATCCTGCCGAGCACGACTTTGCGGCCTTCTTCACGCAGGAGTTTGGTGCCGCGGCTTCCGAGAACCATGCCGACCACGCCGACGGGAACTCCGAGAAGCGTGATGAACAGGGCGATCGGTTCAATGGCGGCGAGGAAGATCCTGCCGAAAAAGCCGGTCAGGATGCCGTAATAGATTTGTTCGATGGGGACCGAGAGGCAAAACGTCATGGCGATACCGCCGAGAACGATCGCCGTGATCGACAGTTTCTTGCCTCTTGATTTCTTGACTTCCGGTGCCTGTACCGAGGTGATTTGCTTGTTCATAACGTGCTCCTTTCCGATTTGAACATTGACGATCCGGGGCGTTTTGATCTGCCAACTCCGGTCATTCTTCCAACCCCATCATCGAACTCCAAACGTCGGACTCTGCGATAACGAGTGTGATCTGATACGCGCAGATGATAAGACCGACGAGCGAAAGAACGAAACCGATTTTTGCAAGGGTGACCGGCAAACCGGCGGCGCGCGACCGACGGATGCCGCGTTTCCCGAGGTTGAGACCGACGATACCGGATGCGAGCCCGAAGGGCGCCGGGATCAGGAAAGCCGGATGAAGGTAGAAGATAAGGAAAAAACCGCCGAACCCGCGCGTCGCGATGGCGAACGCCAGATGACCGGCGATGCCGCCGAGAGTACAAAAAAGGGAGAAACCGCCGAGTATGACGGAGGCAAGCGAGCGTTTCCTCACGCTCTCGGGTTTGACTTCCGGCTCCGCAGCCGGGACGGGTTGATCGTACATACCGTGCTCCTTTCTGTTTGAAAACCTCGAAAACAGTTTGAACGAGAGCGGTTTGTAACCTTATTATACCACGGCGGGAAAAAGATGTCAACTCGTGCCGTTTGCATACGGACGGTCGAAAAACGTCTTGACAAGCGGATCAAAAAAGAATATACTTATGATAAAGCCAAACTCGAAAGGGGTACGAAAATGGATACTGTTCTGAACAAACTCAACGGCTTTAAGAAGATCATTTACTTCGTTCTCTGCGGATTGTACGTACTGCTTTACTTCTGCACGTTCATCTATTCCGTGACGAACGACGCCGGGATCGGGAATACCTTTGCTCAACTGACGACTGGCTTCGGCGTCTGCGCGATCCTTACCCTCGGACTGGTCGGGATCATTGCGAACAAGGAAAAACTTGCTTCGCTCGCTTTCGCCCTGATCCTCGGCAGCGCCGTCTACGGCTTGATCGCCGGGTTCTTCTCCGGTATGCAGGTTTTCGACTACTTTGATTACTACGGGACCACCTCGATCCTCTACTACGTGTTCGCGTTCCTGACCGACGCGGTCGGAACGGCGTTCGCCGTGTTCGCCGTACTGTCCTGGCTGCTCGGGCGCGACGCGTTCCGGAAGGTCGTCGGCATCATTGGGATCGTCTGGATCGGTATGACCACCCTGATGATCATCTTCACGATCATTAGGGTAGCGGACGGCTGGGGCTGGACGCATATCATCGACTCCTTCTACGAAGTCGCACGGAGCGCCTTCGTGGTCATTCTGGCGATCACCGGCGTGATCGGGTACACCGAGATCGAAGCGAAGAAGGCGGAGAAAACCGCCGCTCCTGCGGAAGAGAAACCCGAAGAGCAGCCCGCCGAATCGGCTGCCGACTGAACCCTCGCTTATCCAGCGCCCCCGAATTCCGGGGGCGCTTCTTTCAATTTGAAAAACGGTATTTTTTACGACCGCCCCCCTTTGCGAGACGGCGGGATGAAAGGGAAGAGTATGGAAACTGAAAACAGGAAAACGATCGTCGTCACCGGGGGCAGCGACGGAATCGGCGCCGCCGCGGCGCGGGCGCTGGTCAAAGAGGGGCATCGCGTGATCCTCGTCGGGCGCAATCCCGAGAAGACCGCCCGGGTGGCGGGTGAACTCGGCGTGCCGTACCACCTCTCGGACTACGCGCGCCTTTCCGACGTCGTGCGGCTCGCGGAGGAGTTGAACGCCTACGAAAAGATCGACGTTCTGGCGAACAACGCCGGCGGCGCGCAGAAGGAGCGAAAACTGACCGGCGACGGCTTCGAGCGCACCTTCCAGATCAACGTGCTCGCGCAGTTCCTTCTCACCCGCCTGCTGATCGATAAACTCGCAGCGTCGAACGCCACGGTGATCCAAACCGCGAGCATCGCGGCGAACCTTTTCGGCGCCGACTTCGATCCCGCCGATCCCGAAAGCGAGCGGGATTATACCCCTTTCCGCGCCTACGGACGGGCAAAACTCGGCGATATCCTCTTCACCCGTGAACTGCAGCGTCGCTACGGCGACCGGGGGATTTCCGCCGTCGCGTTCGAGCCGGGCGTCGTCCGCACCAACTTCGGTTCCGAGGCGTCCGCTTTCGTCAACTTCTGCTACCATACCCCGCTCAAGTATCTGTTTACCATCTCCCCCGAGAAGAGCGCCCGTCGCCTGACGCGCCTCGCCCTCGGCGCCCCCGGCGCCGACTTCACCCCCGGAGAAGTCTACAGTTACAAAAAGCCCCTGCGTCTCAAGTTCCGCGATCCCGACGGCTCCGCCGCGGCGTCCCTCTGGTCCGCCTGCGAAACCCGCCTGAAGGATTTCCTCTGACCGTTTCGTTTGCCTGCACCTGCGATCCCGGATAACCGCAAAGCGGCTTTATGCCGCTTTGTTCTTTTTCTGCGATTTTTCGCCCTTTTTCCGCATATGGGAACATTATATACGCGCGCTCTATTGACAAATTGCAGTAAAGATGATATTATATAAATAATTAAAACTACAAAAGCGATTTGGCGATCCTTCACGCAAGCGGAAAGGATCTCTTTGTTGACCGTGTTTTCGACACGGCGCTTTCCTCTCTCGAGAGAACGAAGGTCCCACAAACGGTTTTCATCGTGCGGGGACGAAAAGAAAGGACTTTGAAACTGCATGAAACGCTTGAGCGGGTTAGCAAGAGATTTGATCATGGGGTTCCTTATAATCTTTCATTTTACTGTCAGCGTGGCGGCGATCGTTGCCTGCTGGCATCTGTTTTACAGGAGTGTCGGATCGTCTTTCTCGTTGCGTTATAACATCCTGATTTGCACCGGATACGGCATCGCTCTGCTGATTCTGGACCGTATCTATTCGGCTTATAACGTCCGGTTCGCCAAACTGTCCGAACTGGTCTATTCCCAATCGCTTGCGCACCTTTTCTCCTGCGCCGGACTGTACGGTCTGGACGTGGTCGTGTTCTTGCGTTTCACCAACCCCGTCCCCCTGCTCGTGACCGTGGCGGCGCAGATGGTCTTTGATCTGCTGTGGTCGGTCGTTGCCCGGAAGATCTATTTTTTGATCCATCATCCGAGACGGACGGTGCTGATCTACCGCAACGAGAACGACAAGAGCCGGCTCGTCGAGGCGTCCAAGTTCAAGAAGAAGTTCGACGTTGTTGCGGAGATCAGGGAACCGACCGACGACATCGACGTTCTGTTCGGGGAGATCTCCCTTGCCGACGCGGAAGCGGTCTTCGTCGCCGGCGTCAACGCGACGCTCCGGAACGCGATCGCCAAGTATTGCATCGAGAAAGACATCATCGCGTATTTCGTTCCGCACGTCGGGGACGTCGTGATGTCGGGCGGCGAACACATGAAGGCGTTTGCCACTCCGATCTGGCGCGTCCGTCGGGCGGCGCCGAACGTCTTTTACCTGGCGGCGAAACGGCTGTTCGATATCCTCGCCTCGGCGCTCGGCATCCTCGTGCTCTCTCCCGCCATGCTTCTGACCGCGCTCGCGATCAAACTCTACGACCGCGGTCCCGTGCTGTACAAGCAGGTCCGCCTGACCAAAGACGCACGGCGGTTCTACATACTCAAGTTCCGGAGTATGCGCGTCGACGCGGAACGCGACGGCGTCGCCCGGCTCGCGAAGGCGAACGACGACCGCATCACCCCGATCGGCAAGATCATCCGGGCGATCCGCTTCGACGAACTCCCGCAACTCTTCAACATCCTCAAGGGCGATATGACCATCGTCGGTCCGCGCCCCGAACGCCCCGAAATCGCGGAACAGTACTGTCAGGCGATCCCCGCCTTCGCGCTTCGTCTGCAGGTCAAGGCGGGACTGACCGGCTACGCTCAGGTGTACGGCAGATACAATACCGAACCGTACGAAAAACTGGAATACGACCTGATGTATATCAACAAAATGTCGGTTTTCCAGGACCTTGCCATTATGCTCGCCACCGTGAAAATCCTGTTCCAGCGTGAAAGCACGAGCGGGATCGCGGAAGGGCAGACGACGGCGATCGAAAACAACCTTGCCGAGGCAAGGCAAAACGGGGATCTTGCGGAAACCCCGGCGGAAACCCCCGCGGAAACCTCCGCGGACGCCGCAGATAAGGAAAAAGAACCGGAACTCGCCGGGAAAAACTGATCGGAACGGAAAAACGGTATGAAAAAAGTCCTTTTGATCGCAAACGACACCACGTACGTCTATAATTTGAGACGGGAACGCGGATAGAGATAAAGGCACGGCTTTGTATCATCGGTCTTTCCCCCAAAAAGTGTTCTTAGGCGTGAAGGTTAAGCGATATGGGAGAGATTGCGGGAGAACAGAGAGAGCAACGGAGGCGGCAAGGTTGTATGGGAAAAACAACAGTTAGTGTTATCGTTCCTACTTATAGAAGAAGCGAATCTCTTGCAAGAGCACTTGAGTCTTTGGCGAACCAATCTTATCAAGATTTTGAGATTATTGTTGTCGATGATAATGGTGATGAGAAATGGAATCAGACCGTGTCAACCATAGTCGATTCTTTTAGAGTTTCTCACCCTTCTATTTCATTGCAACTTGAGCAAAACCATCCGAATCAAGGATCAGCCAAATCAAGAAACATAGGAATTGATCTTTCGCAAGGCGAATACATCACTTTCTTAGACGATGATGATCTGTACCTCCCGGACAAAATACGGAATCAACTCAATGCGATGATCGAATCCGAAGCCGATTATTCGATTATGGATTTGTCTTTGTATTATGAGAACGAGTCTTTAAGCGAAATTAGAACGCGAGATTATCTACTTGATCCAAAAGAAAAGAACAATCTTCTTCTCTGTCACTTGAAGTATCATTTAACAGGAACGGACACAATGATGTTCCGCACTTCTTATATTCGCTCTTTTGGCGGGTTTGAGGCCATTGATGTTGGCGATGAGTTTTATCTAATGTTAAAAGCAATCAAAGCAGCCGGGACGTTGGTTTACTGTAAGACATGCGATGTAAAAGCGTATGTTCATACTGGTGAAGGCGGATTGTCTAGCGGTCAACAGAAGATTGATGGAGAAAAAAGACTATTTGCTTTCAAAAAGCGCTTTTTAAAAGACTTGGCATTCAAAGATAGACGCTACATAAAAATGAGGTTTTATGCTGTTCTTGCATTCGCGTACAAGAGATCAAATAAGCGTCTTATGTATTTGATAAGTGGCATAAAAGCGGTTTGCACAGCACCAATTCAAAGCATATTGTTAGTGAACAGGATTAGATTGTCGAAAAAAAGAATTGCGAAACAAAAATGACGATTCAAGTGCTAATTTCAACAATGAACCAGAAGGATTATTCCTTGCTGGATAGAATGAACATTCAATCCGACGCAATTGTAGTGAATCAATGCGATGTAAATGAAATAGTTGAATCTATTAGAAAAGAACATAAAAAAGCAAGACATGTTGTTTATGTATATAAAATAAATAATACTGCGAAAATAAATGATGATGGTGAACCTAAAGGTACTGCAGGTATGCCTATATTTAATGTTATAGAAAAGAATAATCTAAATAATGTAT
>CAMZBE010000042.1 GCA_947304475.1 uncultured Clostridia bacterium | reverse complement strand
CTGCGTTTCGGCGACAAGCCGATCAAGGCGCCCTACTACATCACGAAGGCGAACTTCGTCGCCTGCCACAACGTGGCGTATATCCTGAAGGGATATAAGATCGTGCAGGACGTCAAGCCGGGCGGTACCTTCCTGCTCGACTGCCAGTGGGACGAGGCGGATCTTGACAAGCATCTGCCCAACTCGGTTAAGTCCTACATCGCCAACAACGGCGTGAAGTTCTACATCATCAACGCGACCGCGATCGCCGCGAAAGAGGTCGGGAACGCGAAGGTGAAGAACACGGTGCTTCAGTCGGCGTTCTTCGCGCTTGCGAAGATCCTGCCCACCGAGGACGCGATCAACTACATGAAGTACATGGCGACCAAGTCCTACTCCAAGTTCGGCGAGGACGTCGTCGCGCAGAACCACAAGGCGATCGAACGCGGCGCCGGGGCGCTGGTCGAGGTGAAGATCCCCGACGCGTGGAAGAACGCGGGCAAGGATAAGGCGGAGAAGCCCGTCAAGTCCGACCGTCCCGAACTCGCCGAGTTCGTCAACAAGATCGTCACCCCCGTCGGCAAGATGGACGGCGACAGCCTGCCCGTCTCGGCGTTCGCTCCCTACGTCGACGGTACGCTCCCGCAGGGCGCCGCGGCGTTCGAGAAGCGCGGCGTTGCCGTGTACGTTCCGCAGTGGAACCCCGAGAAGTGCATTCAGTGCAACAACTGTAGTTTCGTCTGCCCGCACGCCACCATCCGTCCGTTCGCGATGACCGCCGCCGAGGCGAAAGCCGCGCCGAAGGTCACCAAGTTCTCGCCGAAACCGGTCGCCAAGACCGATTACAAGTTCACCGTCGCAATCTCCCCGCTCGACTGCATGGGCTGCACCCTGTGCGTGAAGGCGTGCCCGGTCAACCAGGGCGCCGACAAGAAGGCGGCTGCCGCGGGCGTGAAGGCGAACCCCGCCGATTACGCGATCGTCATGGCGAGCCAGGAGAGCCAACTCGATCAGCAGGCGGCGTTCAACTACGCCGTGGCGAACGTTTCGGAGAAACCCGAACTGATCGCTCCGACCGTCAAGGGAAGCCAGTTCAAGCAGCCGCTGCTTGAGTTCTCGGGCTCCTGCGCGGGCTGCGCCGAGACTTCCTACGCGCGTCTGATCACCCAACTCTTCGGCGAGCGTATGTATATCTCCAACGCGACCGGGTGCTCCTCGATCTGGGGCGGCTCGGCTCCCGCAACTCCCTACACCGTCAACCGCGAGAGCGGAAAAGGTCCGGCGTGGGCGAACTCGCTGTTTGAAGACAACGCCGAGCACGGTCTCGGACTTGCGCTCGGACAGAAAGCCATTCGTGAGAAACTGAAGGGCTACGTCGAGGAACTCGCGCAGAACGCGAAGAAGGACGAAGTCAAGGCCGCTTGCGCGGACTACCTCGCCACCTTCGAGGACGGCGCGACCAATACCGAGGCGACTAAGAAACTGGTTGCCGCGCTCGAGGGCTGCGACTGCGAACTCGGCAAGAAGATCCTGCTTGAAAAGGACTACCTGTCGAAGAAGTCCGTCTGGATCTTCGGCGGCGACGGCTGGGCTTACGACATCGGCTTCGGCGGTCTCGACCACGTGCTCGCCTCAGGCGAAGACGTCAACGTGATGGTCTTCGACACCGAGGTTTACTCCAACACCGGCGGACAGGCGTCCAAGGCGTCGAACATCGGGCAGGTCGCCCAGTTCGCCGCGGCGGGCAAGGCGATCGGCAAGAAGAATCTCGCCGAGATCGCGATGTCCTACGGCTACGTCTACGTTGCGCAGGTCGCGATGGGCGCCGATATGAACCAACTGCTCAAAGCCCTGACCGAGGCGGAAGCGTATCACGGACCGTCGCTCATCATCGGCTACGCTCCCTGCGAGATGCACGGCATCAAGAAGGGCGGTATGCAGAACTGCCAGCAGGAGATGAAGCGTGCGGTCGAGGCGGGCTACTGGAATATGTTCCGGTACAACCCGACGCTCGAGCACAACAAACTCTCGGTCGACAGCAAGGATCCGACCGGCGACTACCAGGCGTTCATCTCGAACGAGGCACGGTACGCGCGTCTCGCGCAGTCCTTCCCCGAGAGAGCGCAGGATCTGTTCGCCAAGGCGGAAGCCAACGCGAAAGCCAGATACGAGCGTCTCAAGAAATTTGGAGACTTCTATTCGTAAGACTTCCAAACGCAAAAAAAGAACTCCGGGTTCGCCCGGAGTTCTTTTTGTTTTCTGCACCCGCCTGACAACAGGGCCGGCGCGGTTAGTTTTTTTGAATGTTACCGAACGTCCCGCGTTCTCAATGCGCGAAGCGCAATTCACGACCGCAGGTCAATTCACGCGTGCTCGCGCGCAATTCATGCCGCTTGCGGCAATTCATTCGTTCTCCCTTCCCCCCCCGCAGGGGTAGGGGACGGCGTCCTCGACGTCCCGCGTTTGGCGCGGATCGGTTTTAGCGTTCCCGAACGCGTTTCGGTCAGACGATAAACATCCGCACGATCTCGTTCAGAAAATCGTAGAGACCGTGACCGACTGCCAGACCGGGGTATTTGCAGTCCCGGATCTTATAGCGGCAGGTCCCGAACACCAGTCCGATGCCGAAGGTGAACGCGACCTGGATCGGCGAGCCGTTGATCAGGTGCCAGAGCCCGAAGAGCAGCGCGGCGAAAAGTACGCCGAGATACTTCCTCTTTTCAAAAAAGGAGACCAGCGTGTCCTGCACGTACACACGGAAGACCAGTTCCTCGACCGGACCGACGAACAGAAAGTATAAGAAAAGGTGATAGACCGTCGCAAACCACGAGAATTCATAGTGCGGACCGACGAGCGAAAAGCCGCAGAGCGCCGGGATCACCGCGATCAGAAGCGACAGCGTGAGCGCGATCGCCACGCCGATCCCGTACTGACGGACGTTTTTCCAATCGAACTCGAATTTGAGATCGGTCAGTTTCATGGCGATCACCGCCACCGCGCCGATGCCGAGATAGACGAGCGCCTGAAGGGCGATCTTCAGCCACGTCTCCTTGACAGAGGAACACAGTCCGCCGAGAAAGGTGATCCCCGCGATCAGAAGAAGCGCAAGGATCAGTACCGTCGTTTTTTTCCGTTTCATCTACTTCGACCTCATAAACGAATTGCGGATTTTTCCTTTCCATTATACGCGAAAGGCGGGGATTTTTCAATCCTTTCCGCGAAAAAACAGGGCGCGCGTATCCCCGTTCGCCCCCTGAAGCGCAAAAAAACTTCTCCGTACCCCCTTGACAGACGGGCGGAGTGTTGCTATAATAATGATAGACAGTCTATCAAAACGATAGGAGAAGTACAAAAAAGATACCAATACTCCGGTGCAAAGACGCGGACCTCTGCGTTTGCTCCGGAAACAAAAAAACCGAAATGGGGGAAAACAAAAATGTCTGTGATGGATGCCAAACGAAATTACGTGGTCGACACGGCGACCAACTTGGTCCTGTCCCGTCCGCTGTCACGCGTGACGGTGCGCGACGTCGCGCAGGAAGCCGGCGTCGGAGAAGCGACGGTCTACCGCTACTTCTCGACCAAAACCTCGCTGATCGTCGCGTGCGCCCTGAAACTGCAGGGCGAGGTCTCGCAGTATTTTCTGCGTGAGAGCAAGCCGGTCGACGGCTACACCAAACTTGTCAAATTCTACGCGTCCTACGTCGATCTGTTCGCGTTCCGTCCCGAACTCTACCGCTTCCTTTACGAGTTCGACGCCTACTGCGTCGAGCAGCGGGTGAAGGGACTGGACGAGTATTCCGACAATCTCGACGTGTTCCGCGACTTCTATCTTGCCGCCTACCGCGAGGGGGTGGAAGACGGGAGCGTCCGCAAGATCCAGAACCCCGAACTTTTCTACTACACGACCACCCACGCCGTCCTGTCGCTTGCGAAGAAACTCGCGGTCGAGGGCGGGATCGTCCGGCAGGATCAACTGACCGACCAGATCGGCGAGATCCGGACGCTGAACGAGACGTTCCTTTATTCGCTTCGGGCGAAAAACTGAGTTTGGTCTTCCGCCCGCGTGCGGGCGCGTCCCATTCATTTGAAAGGAGAGAAAAGACCGGATCGAACCGGATCTTTTCGGTGGCATCATGAAACGACTGACCAAAAAGCAGATGATCATCTTTGCCGTGGGGCAACTCGGGTGGTCCACGCTGAGCGGGATCATCAACGCGATGCTCGTGACCTTCTATCTCCCGAGTCAGGAGAACCTCGATCTCGGCGCAACAAAATTCATCAAACCCGGTCTGATCATTTTCGGGGTGCTGACCATTTTGGGTTTGATCACCGCGGCGAGCCGCATCTTCGACGCCGTGACCGATCCCCTGATCGCCAACCTGAGCGACCGCTGCAAGAGCAAACGAGGACGCCGTATGCCCTTCATGCAGATCGCGGCGATCCCGCTCTCGGTCGTGACGGTGCTGCTCTTCTGGGCGCCGGTCAACCATACCAGCACGGCGAACGTGGTCTGGGTGTCGGTGTTCATCATTCTGTTCTACCTGTTCATGACCATGTACTGCACGCCGTATAACGCCCTGATCTCCGAGTTCGGCAAGACGCAGGACGACCGGATGTTCATTTCGACCGCCATCTCGCTGACCTTCTTCGCCGGCACGCTGCTCGCCTATTCGCCGATGGTGTTCGCCGGGATCCTGCAGGGTTCGTTCAGTTTCAATATGAGTTATCGGATCTGCTTCATCGTGCTCGCCGTGATCGCGTGCGTCTGTATGCTGCTCCCGACCTTCCTTCTCCGCGAGCGTGATTTCGTCGAGACCAAGCCCTCGGGCGTCAATATGTTCCGCGCCCTCGGCAGTACCTTCAAAAACCGCGAGTTCCGCGTCTTCGTCGGATCGGACATCATGTACTGGATCGGGCTGACGCTCTTCCAGACGGGGCTGCCCTTCTTCGTGCAGACCTCGATGAAACTCGATATTTCGATGACGATGTACTTTATGGGCGGAATGACCGTGCTCTCCGCCGCCTTCTACCCGATGGTTTCGGGGCTGACGCGCAAATTCGGCAAGAAAAAACTGACGGTCTGCGGCTTCCTCGGTCTGGCGCTAGCGTACCTGATCACGGCGCTGATCAACGTGAATATCCTGCCCGGCGCGGTCTTCGGCGTGGCGATCTGCGTGATCGCCGCCTTCCCGATGGCGCTGCTCGGCATCATTCCGCAGGCGATCGTCGCCGACGTCGCCGAAGCCGACGGGCGCGAGACCGGCGAGAATAAAGAGGGAATGTTCTTCGCCGCGCGCACCTTCGCTATGAAGTGGGGACAGTCGATCGCGATGCTGGTCTTCACCTCGCTCGCGATCATCGGGACCACCCAGAACGTCGACGCCAACGACATCACCGCCTCGCCCCTCGGGCTGCGGTTGGTCGCGATCGTCGCGATCGCCTTCTGCCTGCTCGGCGCGCTGCTCCTGACCTTCTATAACGAAAAGAAGATCATGCGCACCATCACGGAAAAGAAGGACGGAGTGCCCGACGCGCAGGTTGCCGTCGACACGCCCGCCGAAAACGACCAAACGGGGGAAAACTGATATGAGATGCGTCTTCGACCTGTTCTACCGCACGGCGGGAGAGGATCGGACGCTCTCCTGTACCTGTGAAAACGACGACCTTTCGCTTCTGATTTCGGACGTTCTGGGACGGCGCACCGTCGTTCTGCGCGCGAAGCGCGACCTGACGCTGAGATCCTACCGCGAGACCGAACACGATCTTCCCGCCGGGACGGGCGAGGGACTTTCCGACCTGTTCTTTCTGAACGGATACCAGTCCTGGACCGACACGAAAGAAACGTATCTTTCGGAGAGCGAACGGGACGTCACGCGGCTTCCGCGCTTCCTGAACGCACGCTTCGCGTTCGACCGCTACGGCGACGCGACCTTCTTCCGCTACGACAAAAACGTCCTGCACGGCTACGACCTGTTCTACCGCCGCGGGGAGCGCGAGTGCTTCTTTGCCAATCTGAACGGCGAGCGCGCCTTCCTTCTGTTCACAGTTGACCGCACGAGCGGAAAAGTGAGTATTACGAGCGACGTCGAGGGCGTGACCGTCGCGGCGGGCGAGACCTTCACCGTCTGCGACTACCTCACCGCAAACACGTTTTCCGAGGGGGTTTCGGCGTTTCGCGAGGCGTTTCCCCGAAAGAACCCCGAAAAACTGCTCGGCTATACGTCGTGGTACAACTATTATCAGAACGTTGACGAGGCGATCCTGTCGCGGGATCTCGACGCGCTCGACGAGCGGTTTGATCTCTTCCAGATCGACGACGGCTACGAGACCTTCGTCGGCGACTGGCTGGACGTCGATCCGGTCAAATTCCCGCACGGGCTTTCCCCCTTTGTCGAGCGGGCGCACGATCGCGGCATCCGCGCCGGGATCTGGCTCGCGCCGTTCGTCGCCGAGAAAAAGAGCCGTCTGTTTACCGAGCGCCCCGATCTTTTCCGGTGCGGCGAGGACGGCAAGCCGGTCTGCTGCGGCTCAAACTGGAGCGGTTTCTACGCTCTCGATCTCGACAACCGGGAGGCAAGAGACTATATCCGCCGGTGCCTTGCACACTACGCGGAGACCGGGTTCGATTTCTTCAAACTCGACTTTCTTTACGCCGCGTGCCTGCCGACCTATCCCGGGCGCACGCGGGCGCAGGTCGCATCCGACGCCTTCGCGTTCTTGCGCGAGTGTCTCGGGGACAAACTGATCCTCGGGTGCGGCGCGCCGCTTTTCCCCGCCGCGGGCAAGTTCGACTATATGCGGATCGGTCCCGACGTCTCGCTCAAGTTCGACGATGCGTGGTATATGCGCTTCATGCACCGCGAGCGCGTTTCGACCAAAGTGACGCTGCAGAATACCGTCTACCGCTCTCTCTTCGACGGCGTACTCTTCGGGTGCGATCCCGACGTCTTTCTTCTGCGTGACGAGAACCTGTCGCTCTCGTTCGAGCGGAGAACGGCGCTCCTGACGTTGAACGCCCTGTTCGGTCGGCTGTTGATGACGAGCGACAATATCGCGGACTACGACGACGAAAAACGCGATCTGCTCGCGCACGCGCTGACGCTTTTCCGCTCCGCCGCCGTCAAGGACTATCGCCGCGAGGGTGACGTGATCAGGATTACCTACGTCCGTTCCGGACGGGACAATTCGATTGTTTACAATACGAGAAAAGGGGAGTTGGCATGACCGACAGAACTCAAACCGTCTTCGGCAATCCGATCGATCGGAAAACCGTGAGGAAAGCCGAAAAGTCCAAAGCGAAATACTTGAAAAAATACGGTGACGATACCGCCGCCGACTACCCGCTCTCGTTCCCGCCGATCGGGCGTCTCGAACATCTCGGCGCGCGCAAAATCGTGCTCGGCGACGGACGGGAAACGATGGAGGGAAATCCCCTGATCGTCGGAAATATTCGCATGGGCTTCGGGCATTACCGCATCTCGATCGCGATGGCGTCCTGCGCCCGCGCGCTGGGGTTTGATCCGTACTGGCTCGACCTCGCGTCGTTCGATTCGACTGGATCGAAGATGATCCGCGAGCAGAACGATTTGTATTCGCTCGCCTCGCGCATCTCGCAGAAGTCGCGCCTGTTCAATCGCCTGATCTGGGAGCCGCTCAACTCCGAGGGGTTCAAGAAGATCACCTATAACGCCAAGGATCAGAAGAACAGCGAACTGCTGGTTCCGCTCTTCTCGCACGTCGACAAGGACGTTCCCTTTATCGCGACGCACGTCTGGCCGAGTCAGGCGGCGATCCACGCCGGCATGACGCACGTGGTCAACGCGATCCCCGACAACTGGCCGATGGGGCTCCATCTTTCCGAGGGTGCGATCCATACCGTTCAGACGCCGTTTGCCTATCTCGGGTACAAAACCCTCGAGGGATTTGCCAAAACCCCCCTGAAAGGGATCCCGGAGAGCGACCTGAAGATGGTCGGCTGCTACGTCGACCACGAATTGCTGGTCAATCTCGAAGAGGATAACCGTCTTCGGCGGGAGCGCGTCGCGTCGGGCGGACCGGTCCGGATCCTACTCAACGTCGGGGGCGCCGGAGCCGGAGGTGATCTGTTCCTCGGCATGATCGAACACCTGACGCCCTACGTCGAGCGCGGCGAGGCGGCGCTGTTCATCAACGCGGGCGACCACGCCGGGGTGTACGAGCGGCTGAAAGGCAGGATCGGCGTGATCGGGGACCTGCGCTGCTTCCGAAACGACTTTGAAGGGCTGAAAGAGTACGTCGCCGGGATCAGGGAGGGCGAAGCCCGGGGCGTCACGATGATCTGCGACGACGATATCTTCGCGGCGGTCTACGCGACCAATCTGCTGATGCCGACGGCGGATCTCCTCATCACCAAGCCGAGCGAACTCGCGTATTACCCGATCCCGAAACTCTTTATGAAGCATATCGGGGGACACGAGGTTTACGGCGCGATCCACGGCAGAGAGTTCGGGGACGCCACCGGCGAGTACGCCGACCTTCCCGATCTTCGCCGGGCGCTCGACCGCCTGCTTTCCGACCGCGAGATCCTGCCGCATTTCTGCGACCGGATCACGGAGTTGAAGAGGCAGGGTTACTACGACGGCGGCTACCGCTGCGTCCGCCTTGCGGCGGGCATGGCGACCGAATAAAACCGCGCAAAAACCGCAAAAAACAGCAAAAAAACCGC
>CAMZBE010000041.1 GCA_947304475.1 uncultured Clostridia bacterium | reverse complement strand
CCGCATTTGCAGCAGACGGGCAGCCGCTCGTAACAGGTGAAGCAAAGCACGTTTCCCGAAACCGTGCGCGCCGCGTCGGGCAAAAGCAGACGGCGGCAGACGGCGCAGACCAGATGACCGTGCAGACGGTCCTCCCCCGTCTTCGGGACCAGCCGCTCCTGCGGGATCCCGGGCATACGGGGGACGATCGGTTCTCCCAGCGCCGACGAAAGCCGCCGGCACTCGGGGCAGTCGGGGCGGGGACGAAGTCCGCGCCGGACCGCCGCTTCGCACGCTTTACAGTACATTCTTCGGCTTCCCCTCCAGATAGTAGGTCGCCTCGGTATCGGCGATTGAGAGCGCGAGCGCGAGCGGGAACATCTCGAAGGCGGCGCCGACGTTTCTGGCGTCATCCTCGTTCGAGAAGCCCATATGGTAACGGATAGCGAAGGCTTCCTCACGCGAAAGCCGCATGAAACCCGTGATGATGTAGACCGACTTTTCCCCGTGTCCGTAGGGGAGTTCGTCCTTGAATTCGTAATAAGGGACCTGCTTCCACACGCCGTTTGCGTCCTTGACGTTCCGCATGGTTTCGCGGTACACGTTGACCTTGCAGAGATCGTGCAGCAGCGCGACGACGGCAAGCGTCTCGTCCGATACGTCCTCAAGCCCGAACAGTTCGGTGCGCCGATCGCTCCGGTAGTAGGAGACGAGGCAGTCGTAGACGTTCAGACTGTGTTTAAGCAGTCCGCCCGGCACGCTGTTGTGGAACTTCGTACTCGCGGGCGCGGTGAAAAAATCCGAGGCGGGCGAGTCGAGATACTCAAGCAGTTTGTCCGCCCCTTCGCGGCGGATGTGCGTTTTGAAAAGGTCGATGAACCGTTCTTTATCGGTCATGGCGGCGTCCTTTCGGCAGTCGTTCTTTCTTATTTCAGTATAAAAAAGATTGCAACCCGTTTGAATAAAAAAAGAGCCGCCGGCGTCCCGCGGTATGCGGAACTGCCGGGCGGTGCGTTTCGTTCAGTCGATCTGACGGCTGACGGCGAAGATCGCCTCTCCGTCAAGGTAGGGCGAGGGGGTGCGGTGCCCCGCGCGGATTTTCGAGGACAGGGTTTTGAGTTTTGCGGGCGAACCGCCGAACCCAAGTTGCTCCAGGCGGAATTTCAGAATGTGGATGCTGCTGGACGGGCTGACCTTCATCTCCGCCCGGGCGACGTTTTCCCGCGGGAACGCCTCGGAAAGGCGCGCGAGCAGTTGTTCCGCCGGGAGTTGTTCCTCCGCCGGACGGCGGCGACGGATCGAGCGCAGAAAAACGGTCAGATCGGAAAGCGAGGCGTAACCGCCGACGCCCGAGACCGTCGTGACGGGCATATTCCCGTCGGTCAGCGCCCATTCGGCGCAGAGCGACGTCGCCACGCCGGAGTCCCCGTGCGGCGCGAACTCGATGTGACCGAGAAAAGTCTTGCGGATCGCGGAGAAAAGCAGGGCGGGGTTGCAGTCGAGCGCGGGCGTCGAGAGCGACAGACGTACCGGACGGAGCACCGCGGGGACCGCCCCCGAAAGAAGCAGGTCGAGATTCTTGACGATATACTCTTCGCTCATCACGACGTTTCCCGCCGCGGAGCCGGTCGAAACGAAACGCTTGATCCCGGGGAAAGAGGCGGGGGACGATCCGCGCTCAAGACGCAGAAGGTAGCGTCCGTCGGTCTTCTCCTCCGACAGGATCCGGTAGTTCTCCTCGGATATTTCCAGTACGTCGGCGCCCGATGCGAGAATCGCGTCGGCGAGGCGGGAGAGTGCCGCCGGGGACGACGGATCTTTCAGGACGGACAGCGTGCGGTCAATCACGGTGATCATGCGTATTGCTCCTTACGTGGTTTCGCTATCCCCGTCAGGGGATCTTGGCGCAGGCGAAAAAAAGAATACTCGCCGGGCGCGTCTCGACGAGTATTATACCATATTGTGGAGTGGTTTTCAAGATTGATTTTTTGACGAAATTGCACAGTTATTCCGGTTCGTGCGTGGACAAATCGCCGAAAAATCGTTACTATCGTTCAAAAATCAAAGATACTGTTCGCTGACGCGCCGCGTTTCGGTGTAGAGTGTGGCGTACGCCTCGTCCAACATGGCGTCAAAGTCGATCTTGGCGACCTCGCGAAGGATCTCCTCTTCGGTCGGTCTGGTCTTGGGGTGGCGCGGGGTAAAGACGGTGCAGCAGTCCTCGTAAGGTAGGATTGAAGTGTCGAAAGTACCGATTTTCCGCGAAATCTCGACGATCTCTTCCTTGTCCATACCGATCAGGGGACGGAGCACCGGAATCGACGTCGCGGCGTCGGTCACGGCAAGGGCGTCCATCGTCTGGCTGGCGACCTGTCCGAGCGATTCGCCGGTCAGGAGCGCCCGACAACCGTACTCCTTCGCGCAGCGCTCGGCGAGTTTCATCATGAAGCGCCGGAGCAGAAGCGTGAAGTATTCCTCCGCGCAGGAACGACGCAGTTCCTCCTGGATCTTGGTGAGCGAAATGACGTGAATATGGATCCTGGAGCAGTAGCGGCAGAGTTGTTCGGCAAGGGTGAACACCTTTTCGCGGGCGCGCTCCGAGGTGTAGGGGAAACTCTCGAAGTGCAGCGCCTCGATCTCCACCCCGCGTTTCGCCATCATGTACCCCGCGACGGGAGAATCGATCCCGCCCGAGAGCAGGAGCAGTCCGCGTCCGCTCGTCCCGCGCGGAAGTCCCCCCGCGCCCTTCTCCTGCCCCGCGTGTACGTACGCCGCGCGGTCGCGGATCTCGACGCGGATCATCGCGTCGGGGTGATGCAGGTCGACCTTCAGCCGGGGAGAAGCGGACAGGATCGCACCCCCGACCTCCGCCGCGATCTCGGGGGAGGTTTTCGGGAAACGTTTGTCGGAACGCTTCGCGTCCACCCGGAACGTGCGGGCGGACGACATCAAGGGCGGCAGGTATTCGCGTGCGACCGAAAGGATGCTCTCCATCGACTTTTCGCACTCGGCGGCGCGGGTCACTCCGACGAAACCGAAGACGCAGCGGGCGGTCTCGTAGGCGCCGTCAAGGTCGCAGTCCCCGTCGGTCGGCGTGATGTAGACCGTGCTCTCGGCGCGCCGCACCGAAAAACGCCCGTAGGGGGCGAGCCGACGCTTCAGTTCCCGCGTCAGCGCCCCCTCGAACTCGGGGCGGTTCGCCCCCTTCAGAATGATCTCGCCGTATTTGCAGAGAATGATTTCTTTCATTGATCCGATCCGTTCCTCCCGGCAGCCGCCGGGCGTTTGATGATGGTTTTACGCGGCGTTCACGCTCTGCAGCGCCGCCGCCTGCGCGTTTTGAGCGCATCTCTTCTGCGCGATCCGCGTCGCGAGCGAGTTGAATTCAAACGCGACGAAAACCGCGATGATGATCGCGGGCGCCCAGACGAACACGCTGATCAAAGTCCCCACAATCTTGATGACGATGTCGACGAACACGATCTGCTGCGTCGGCAGGATCTTTTTCAAGCGGAATTTCTGCAGGTATTCCCGGTTGCAGCGCTCCGCCGTTTTCTGAACGACGAGCAGGTTGACCGAGATCAGGATGGTGAGCGCCCCGTAGATTACCGCGAAGTAGCGGTTGGCGAAGTTCTCCTCCATCATGAGCGACGTGGTATAGGGGACGAAGGAAGAGGTGAACAGGAAGACGATGCAGGACCAGACGACGGCAGCGTCGATCCGCTCGATCTGCTCCCACAGGTAGTGGACCTGCAACCACATACTGATCATCATGAAGAAGGTGATGGTGTAGGAGACGAGCGAGTCCCGCACCGACCAGAGCGCCCCCCAGGTCATGGTCTCCGGCTTTTTCAGGTTGATGATGCAGATGGTGACGGTGATGACGTACACCGCGTTGATAAACGCGCCGAGTTTTTCCTTTTTCATTGTTGCGGTTTTTCCTTTCGGTCAGATCTTGAATCGACGTTTCGGACGGGAACGGAAGAACGGATCCGCCGTCCGCTTTCCATTCTAACACATTTCGACCGCGAATACAAGACGCAATCGAAAAAAGCGCGGTTTCCCCTTGACTTTTCCTTTTGATTGTGTTATAGTGTTCATAACCGAAAGGCAGAGATGGGAAGGAGTACCGGTCTTTGCCCCCGAAAGAGAGCGGACGGTCGGTGCGAGTCCGTCGGGGGGAGAGCGGGAAGGTCGTCCCGGAGCCGCGTCCCGGGAGGGACGACGTTTGCCCGCGTTAAGGGAAAAGAGGCACGGTTTTTCCGTGTAAATCAGGTGGTACCGCGCCGAATGGCGCCCTGTGACGACAGTCACGGGGTTTTTGTTTTTTATAAAGGAAAACCGCAAAGGAAGGAAACCGATATGGCAACAAGAGAATTACCCAAGACCTACTCGCCCGCCGATTTTGAAGACCGGCTCTACGCGAACTGGTGCGAGAAGGGGTACTTCACCCCCGAGTACGACGCCGAGAAGCCGTCGTTCTCGATCGTGATCCCGCCCCCGAACGTGACGGGGCAACTCCACATGGGGCACGCGCTCGACGAGACGCTGCAGGATATTCTGGTCCGCTACCGCCGGATGCAGGGGTACAACACGCTCTGGATCCCCGGCACCGACCACGCGGGCATCGCCACGCAGATCAAGGTGGAGGAGAACCTGCGCAAGGAGCAGGGGCTTACCCGCCACGACGTCGGACGCGAAAAGTTTCTCGAAATGGTTTGGGACTGGAAGAAGAAATACGGCTCCCGGATCATCTCGCAACTGAAGAAACTCGGCGTGTCCTGCGACTGGACGCGCGAACACTTCACGATGGACGAGGGGCTGTCCGCCGCCGTTCGCCGGGTGTTCGTTTCGCTCTACGACAAGGGGCTGATCTATCGGGGACTGCGCATCACCAACTGGTGCCCCCACTGCAACACCGCCCTCTCGGATACCGAGGTCGAATACCGCGACGAGGCGGGCAGTTTCTGGCATATCCGCTATCCCGTCAAGGGTGAACCGGGCAAATTCGTGATCGTCGCGACCACGCGTCCCGAAACCCTGCTCGGCGATACCGCCGTCGCGGTCAACCCCGACGACGACCGCTACAAGGACCTGGTCGGCAAGACCTTGCTCCTGCCGCTGGTCGGGCGCGAGATCCCGGTGGTCGCGGACGAAGCGGTGCTTTCGGATTTCGGTACCGGGTGCGTGAAGATCACCCCGGCGCACGATCCCAACGACTTCGAGACCGGGCAGCGCCACGGGCTCGAAAACGTCTTCGTGATCGACGGCACCGGCAAGATCTGCTTCCCCGGCAAGTACTTCGGTATGGATCGGTACGAGGCGCGCAAAGTGATGGTCGAAGACCTTGAAAAGGAAGGTCTGCTCGTCAAGATCGAACCCTGCACCCACGCGGTCGCGCACTGCTACCGCTGCGGCACGGTGATCGAGCCGCTCGCGTCCAAGCAGTGGTTCGTCGCCATGAAAACCCTGGCGGAACCGGCGATCAAGGCGGTGAAGGACGGCGATATCCGCTACGTCCCCGACCGCTTCTCGAAGATCTATCTCAACTGGATGGAGAACATCCGCGACTGGTGCATCTCGCGGCAACTCTGGTGGGGGCATCGGATCCCCGCCTTCTACTGCGACGACTGCGGCGAGATCACGGTGTCCGAGACCGACGTGACGGTCTGCCCCAAATGCGGGAGCAAGAAGATCCGGCAGGAAGAGGACGTGCTGGACACCTGGTTCAGTTCTGCGCTCTGGCCGTTCTCGACGCTCGGCTGGCCGAAGGATACCGACGATATCCGCCGCTACTATCCGACCAGCACCCTCGTCACCGGGTACGACATCATCACTTTCTGGGTGTCGAAGATGATCTTCATGGGGCTGGAGTTCATGGACGAAAAGCCCTTCACCGACGTCTTTATCCACGGTCTGGTGCGTGACGCGCAGGGACGGAAAATGTCGAAATCGCTCGGCAACGGGATCGATCCCCTCGACGTCATTTCCCAGTACGGCGCCGACGCGCTCCGCTACACGCTCGCCTCGGGCAACGCGCCCGGCAACGATTTGCGGTTCTCGACCGAGAAGGTCGAGGCGGCGCGGAACTTCGCGAACAAACTCTGGAACGCCTCGCGCTTCGTTCTGATGAACCTGACCGGCGAAGAAGACGGCGACGATCTGCCGCCCGAAAAGGACCTCGAAGCCGAGGACAAGTGGATTCTGACCGAACTGAACCGCCTGATCAAGTCGGTCACCGACAACCTCGACAAGTACGAGATCGGCGTCGCGCTCGCCGAGATCTACGACTTCACTTGGGATATCCTCTGCGACTGGTATATCGAACTCATCAAGCCGCGCCTCTTCGACCGCGAAAGCAAGAGCGCCGAGGTCGCGCGCAAGGTGATCGTGCGGGTGCTCTCCGACACGCTGAAACTCCTGCACCCCTATATGCCGTTCATCACCGAGGAGATCTACCTGTCGCTTCCGCACGACTGCGAGAGCATCATGATCTCGGACTACCCGACCTACGATCCCAAGATGAACTATCCCGCCGACGCGGCGACGATGGAACGCATTATCACGGTCATTCGCGCGATCCGCAACCGCCGCGCCGAGATGAACGTCCCGCCGTCCAAGAAGGCGAAACTCTATCTTGTGACGCCCTACGCCGACGACTTCAAAAAAGCCGGCGCGTTCCTCTCCAAACTCGCGTCCGCCTCCGAATACGAGATCGTGGAGAGCCACGAGAGCGACGGGTGCGTCCGGATCGTGACCGACGCCGCGACGGTGTTTATCCCGCTCGGCGAACTGGTCGATCTCGAGAAGGAAAAGGCGCGCACCGAGGCGGAACTCGCACGCGTTTCGGGCGAGATCGAACGCATCGGCAAGAAACTCTCGAACGAGGGCTTCGTCTCCAAGGCGCCCGCCGCCGTGGTTGACGCCGAGCGTGAGAAACTCGCGAAATACGAGGCAACCCGCGCCGGGCTGATCGAGGCGCTCGCCAAACTGAACAAGTAAAAATCGCCGTCCCGCCGGGAATATCCGCAACCGCCCCCGGCGGGATCATCGTTTGAAAGGAGAAGACGCCATGCTGCTTGATCTGGTAAAAAAAGCGCGTTCGTACCGCCGGTACGATCCGACGAAACCGATTTCCCCCGAGACGCTTGCGGAGTTGACCGAGGCGGCGCGCCTGACGCCCTCGGCGGGCAACCTGCAGCGGCTGCGCTACCTTGCCGTGACCGACAAGAGCGAGGTGCTTGCCCTGACCGAAGGCGTCAAGTGGGCGGGCTACCTGACCGACTGGGACGGTCCCGGCGAAAGCGAAGCGCCGACGGCGTATCTGATCCTGCTCTCCCCCGAAAGTACCGGCGTATCGCAGATCGACGTCGGGATCGCCGCCGAAACGATTCTGCTCGCCGCCGCCGAAAAGGGCGTCGGCGGGTGTATGATCCTCAATTTCCCGCGCGAAGAGTTGACCGAACGCTACAAACTCACGGGGAAATACAAGATCGAGTTGGTAATCTCGCTCGGGGTTCCCGCGGAAAAGGTCGAACTCGAGGAAATGAAGGACGGTAACGTCCGCTACTACCGCGACGAAAAGGACGTGCATCACGTCCCCAAACGCCCGCTTGCCGAGGTGTTTTTCACACCCAACCGATTGTAAAGCCGCCCCGTCGGCGGACGGAACGGTCTTGAAACACGGAATACGGCGCGGAGAAAATCTCCGCGCCGTATTTATCGTCTTGTGATCGGTCATTCGGCTTCGGTCTGTTCTTCGACCGGGGCTTTTTCTTCCGCAAAGGGGGAGAGCGCACGGAGCAGTTTCGGATGGGCGAACGCCGAACCCTTCAGTTTCTTCTGCATCCGGGCGAGGTTCCGCGGGTTCTCGTCGATCTCGCGGGCGTAGTTCCGGAACAGTTCCTCCTGCATCTGCGGCGTGAACTGCCCCCGGCTCTTCCATTCGAGCGAGCCCATCTCGAAGAGAAGGAAAGTCGATACGGCGGCAAGCCGGGCACGGGAATAGAACTGTCCGTCGAACACCGCGTCGAGCAGATCGCGGTGACAGATATAAAAGAGCCATTTCCGGTATTCGTATTCGCGCTCATGCATAAAGGTCGCAAATCCGTGCTCGCGCTCGCGTCGCTCCTCGGGGCTCTCGGATCTGAAGATCCGGTACGCCTTGACGAGCCGTTCCGCGTTCTCCTGCTTCCGGTATTCGAATTTGCCGAACAATTTGAACAGTTTTTCGAGAACCCGATCACGCTGCTCCGTGTCGGGAACGTCGCACGAAATACCGCCTGTCGGATCGCCGGAAGCAAACGGAGCGATCAGATCGGCGAGCCGTCCGTACTCCTTGCGGTCGACCTCGCTCTGCACGTCGGCGGCGAGTTTCAGAAGGATGGTCACTGTCACCTGCAACGAGTTGCGCGGATCCTGCGCCAACTCGAGGAACTGCTCGCGGACGGGGTAGATCAGGGGGAGCAAATCGGCGTCGAGGTTCTTGAACGAGGCCGGTTCGGTATCGTTTTCCCGCACGCGCACCGCGAATTTTTCGGGGTGCGTCAGGACCAGACGAAGCACCTCTGGGCAGGAAAAGCGGCACCCGATCTCGCGGTAGTTCCCGTACTCCTTCGAGAAGGTGGGATACTTGCGGCAGGTCTCGCAGATCTTATCGGGACCGAGGCGGATATACAGTTCGCAAAGATGGTTGCGCATAAGGAACGGACATTCGCCGTTCTCGCGCAGACGGAACGTGGCGATCCCGTTGCGTTCGCTGATCGAGGCGACCATACGCCGCCCGAACGCGTCGCCCTTCGCGATGACGCGCTGATACTCGAAATAGGTCT
>CAMZBE010000040.1 GCA_947304475.1 uncultured Clostridia bacterium | reverse complement strand
TAACTGGTCTTGTGGGTGTAGTTGGCGAAGGTGAGCGACTCTGCGGGCATCACCTCGGGGATCACGCCCCAACCGTCCGCCTCGTACCCTTCCGGCAGGTCGGGTTCGGCAGGCAGCGGAATGGGTTCACCCGCCGCGATATCCTGTTCATAGACCGGTTTGTCGTCGAGCAGGAAGGTCAGGCGGAAGATCGCGCCGCGCAGCGTCGCGTCAACCGACAGGGCGTGCGCAGGCATGGTTGCGGGCACGTCACCCCAACCGGAGAAGACGTACCCCTCGGGGATCACGACTTCGGGCGGAATGACGGGAGACCGGAAGGAGACCTCGCGGGAATAGACCGGCTCGCCGTTCAGGTTGAAGGTGAGCGGGTAGGCGATCGGGGTATAGCCCGACGCGATGGTCAGATCGTGTGCCGGCATCGAAACGGGAACGTCGCCCCATCCGTCGAAGGTGTAGCCCTCGAGGGCGGGCGCGTCGGGCACCGAAATCGGCGAATTGAACTCGACCGAACCGTCGAAGAGCGCCTCGGTCCCGGCGATGATGGTCAGCCGGTAGTCGTTGATCGTGAAGATCCCGTCGAAGACCAGGTCTTCCGCCGGCATCTCGTCGGGTATCCTGCCCCAACCGGAGAAGGTGTAACCGGTCTTCTCGGGCAGAGCGGGCGTGGGGATCGGATCGCCCGCGGCGACGCTGCACTCGGAGATAATCTCGCCCTCGGCGCGGAAGGAGACGGTGAACTCGGTCGGGACGTAACGTCCCTCGATCCTGACGTCCTCTGCCGGCATGGTCGCGGGAATCTCGTCCCACTCAAAGCGGCAGCCGTCGCGCTCGGGCATCTCGGGGACGATCAGAGCGGAACCGAAGGGAACGCTCCCCTCCGCCACCGTCTCGCCCTCGCAGACGAAGGTGTAAGTGAAGGAACCCGCACCGTAACCGCCCTCGACCGTCAAATCGGACGCGGGCATGGCGGCGGGAATCTCGCTGCTCCAGGCAAAGGTCTTGCCGGGTTTCTCTTCGGGCGTCGGAACCGTGATCGGTGCGCCGAAGGGCAGCGTCTCGGACGAGATCTCCTCGCCGTCGACCTTGAAGGTCAGGCGATAGAGGTTCAGCGTATAGGAACCGTTAATCGTGAGATCGCCCGCCGGCATGGTCTCGGCAGCGTTCTCCCACGCGAAGGAATACCCTTCTTTTTCGGGCTGTTCGGGCAGTTCGATCTCCGCGCCCTCTTCGAGGATCCGGCGCTGAACGATCTCACCGTCGACCGAGAAGGTCAGGGTGTAGGTCTGGATCTCGGGCTCTGCCGCAGGGGCTTCCTCTCCCGCGGGAACCGAGGTGCCGTGAACGACGAAATCGTGCATCGGCACGGTCGCGGGCGCGTCGGTCCAGCCGACGAAGGTTCTGCCCTCGAGGTCGGTCGGGATCTCGGGCTCGAATACGCTCTCGTAGGGGACGTAGCCGGTGCGCCAGACCTCGCCGTCGATCTCGTAGTCCACCCGGTAACGGGCGGGATACATACTGGTGATCGCGGTGATGTCGTGGTCGGGCATCGTGTCGGGCAGGTTGCGCCAGCCGCTGAAATAGTACCCTTCCTTAACGGGTTTCGCTTTCTTATTGATCTTATCGCCGATCCGGAGTTGTTCGTCCATGAACACCTCGCCGTCGACGATCCGGACCAGCCGGAAGGTCTTCATTTCGAGACGCCCCTCGACCGTAACGTCGTGGTCGGGCATGGTCTCGGGCAGTCCTTCCCACCCCGAGAAGGTGTAATGATCTTTCTTCGGGTAGTCCATCGGTTCGATCACCGACTGGTAGGGGACCATCTCCGTAAAGGAATGGCGGTCGTTGACGACGTAGGTCAGGCGGTAGGAGTTGTTCTCGTACCGTCCGTTGACCGTCAGATCCTCGTCGGGCATGGTCTCGGGCAGCCCCTCCCAGCCGGCGAAGGTCGCGCCGTGTTTCTCGGGGACCTCGGGCGACTCGGTCGGGCTTCCGAACGCGATCCGGCGGCGGGTGTATTCCCCGCCCTCGAGCATAAAGACAAGATCGTGCAGAGCGGGGGTGAACGTACCCTCGATCACCACGTCGTGATCCGGCATTTTGTCGGGAAGATTGCTCCAACCGCTGAACTCATAGGTCCCCTTTGACGGGACGGCGACGGATTTGAGGGATTCCCCCTTCGCGTACCATTCCGCGAAACTGACCTTACCGTCGACCTTGTAGATCAGACGATAGAGTTCCTTTGCTCTCTCCTGTTTTGACATTCGTCAGTCCTCCAGTCAAACTTTCGCGTACTTCGCGGTCACAGTCACGTCCTGCGCCGGCATGGTCTTCGGTACTCCTTCCCAACCGTCGAAGCGGAAACCTTTCTTTGCGGGCGCGTCGGGGAGGACCGGCTCGGCGCCGTAAAGGACCTGCACGCGGTCGACCTCTTCTCCGTCGACCTCGCAGATCACGCGGTAGCGTCTCAGATAGTAACGCCCTTCGGCGCGGACTTCCTCGTCGGGCATGGTCTTCGGCAGGTTGCGCCAGCCGCTGAAGACGTACCCTTCCTTCGCGGGGATCTCGGGGGGCGTGATCGGCGTTCCGGAGTCGAACTCGTCGGAGAAGATCTCCTCGCCGTCCAGCGAGAAGGTGATGGGATGGCAGTTGATGTGGAAGTAGCCGTTGAAGGTCAGGTCGAAATCGGGCATGGTCTCCGGGATCGTGCCCCAGCCGGTGAAGGTGTAGTGCTCTCTGCCCGGCTCGGCGATCGCGCGGATGGGTTCGCCGTAGGCGACCGTCTTCTCAAAGCGATATTCGTCGTCGACGTTGAAGACGACGGTATGTTTGTTGGGTTTGAAGGTGCCCTTCATGGTCAGGTTGGACTCGGGCATCTTCTTGTAGCGTTTGCCCCAGCCTGAGAACGTATAGCCCTCCAGTTCGGGGTTGGGCAGGTCGGAGAGGTCGGCGCCCGGCTCGAACTGGTAGGTCGCGTAGGTCTCGCCGTTCATAACGAGCGTCAGCGTGAAGGTGTTGGCGGCGAAGGTGCCGTTCACCGTCAGAGGATGCGCGGGCATCACGTGAGGAAGCCCCTGCCAGCCGCTGAAGGTCAGCCCTTCGCGCTCGGGGCTCGGGAGAGGCGTGATCTCGTCGCCGTAGGTCACCATGGCGTGATCGACCTCAACGCCGTCGATGGTATAGGTCAGGCGGAAGGAACCCCGGACGTAGACCGCCTCGATGTTGAGGTGCGTCTTGGGCATAAAGACGGGGTGATCCTTCCACTCCTTGAATTCGTATCCGGGTTTTTCAGGAGCCTTGATGATGCGGATCTTCTCGCCTTCTTTCAGGAACTCGGTGTGAACCACGACACCGTCCACCAGGTAGTTCAGTCTCTTCTGCTTTGCCATCTCAGTATCCTCCCGTTGTTTTTCCGTCTTCACCCGTGCGCGCGGGCAAAATGACGAATTAAAATATGGTTTGATTAAATTATATCATACAAAATAATGAAAATCAAGATGGAAAAGGGGGGTTTTTCATCTTTTTTTACGATAATCCCCTCCCCGAAACGCTTGAAATAGACGCGTTCCGCGTGCGTCCCTCGCCGCCCTTCCCGCAAAGAAAAAGCAAAAACGGCGAAAAAAGCGCCCTTACGGTTGACTTTTTCCATAAGAATGGTATAATAATGCCGAAATGAAACGGGGGTATCCATGAAAATCTATTCGACCGTACTGTTTGATCTGGACGGAACGCTGATCGACACCTCGGAAGGGGTAATCGGTTCCGCCTTTTACGCACTTGAAACGCTCGGCTATCAGGCACCGTCGTTCCAAGAGTGTCTTCCCTTCCTCGGTCCGCCGCTCTCCTACGGATTCGGGGTGGTCTGCGGGGTGAAGGAGAGCGATATCCCGCGTGCGATCGAGGTCTTCCGCCGCCGGTATATCGGGGAGGAATGGTATCTCCGCTCGACGGTCTATCCCGGCATCCCCGCGCTGCTCTCCGCCCTTCGCCGGGCCGGATACAAGGTCGCCGTCACAACCTCGAAACTGCAGGCGGCTGCCGACAAAATTCTGAAGAAATTGGGGCTGTACGACTATTTCGATCTGGTGGTCGGATCGTCCGACGGACCGGACCGCCGAACCAAGGAAGGGGTGCTCCGCTGCGCGCTCGCCGAACTTGGCTGCAAGCCCGCCGACGCGATCCTGCTCGGCGACCGCAAGTACGACGCAGAGGGGGCGCAGGCGGTGGGTACCGGGTGCATCGCCGCGCTCTGGGGGTTCGGCGGAAAAGAGGAGTTTCTCCCCTATCCCGTCGTCGCCTTCTGCAAGACGCCCGCAGATGCGGGGGCAATCCTGCTTCAAGAATAAAAAAGCGCCCTTCCGGACAAAAAAAGAGCGGACACCGTATCGGGTGTCCGCTTTCGTTTCGGAAGACTTACGCCTTCTTCTCCGCCTTTTCGGCAACGATCTGTTCGCCTTTGTAGGTCCCGCAGTTGCTGCAAACGCGGTAAGCAAGATTGTACTCGCCGCACTTGGGGCACTTGGAGAGCGTGGGGGCGTCGAGTTTCCAGGTGCTGGACCGTCTCTTGTCTCTGCGCGCCTTGGAAACCTTTTTCTTCGGTACTGCCATTGCGTTTTACCTCCTATGACAACGATCTGTCGATCTTTTTGAACTCATTTTTCTTCGGGTTTCGCCTTCTCCTCTTCGCGCAGCCGTTCAAGAACCGCCGCAAGAGGCGAAAGACGCGGATCGGTCTCTTCCCGTTTGCACGAACAGGGACCTTCGTTCAGGTCGTGCCCGCACGATGGACACAGTCCGCGGCAGTCCTCTTTGCAGAGCACCCGCGAGGGGAACTCGGAGAGCAGGAGCGACCGCGCCGGTTCGTCCAGGTCGAGAAAGCCGTCCTCGACGAGCGCGTACTCGTCGATCTTGTCCTCGTCCAGTCCCTCGAGCATCTTCGGGGTGGCGACCGTCTTCTCGAGGCTGAACCGATAGGTTCCAGCAACGTCGGCAAGACACCGGGCACAGGGCGCGACGAAATCAAGGGACAGATCCAGACGCAGCCGCATATAGCCCGCGGAGTTGACGACCTCGCCGCTTGCCTCCATGGGAGAAGGAAAACGAACGCCGAAAAGGATGCTTCCGGGATCCGTCGTATCGTCGGGCGGATCAAGCGGAAATTGAAACCGAAGCGTGCGGCATTCGCCGGCAAGCAGGGCTCTCAAATCAAGTTTCACACTTTTCCTCCCGGTCAAAGATCGGATCAAAACGAGGCGTGACGGGCGCGTTTTCGCATAGTTCGCCCAAAGTCACGGAATATATTATACAGAAGGGCGGCGTGATTGTCAAGACTTTTTTTCGTCTTTCGGCAGGATTTTTCCCCCGAGGGGGAACCCGTCGACCGGACGGTCGGGGAAAGACGCCGCCGCGCCGACGCGAAAACCGCCTCTTCCGAAAAGGGGGGCGGTACGCAAAAAAGCAAGTGGAATAAAGGGATACGCCGTTTGTATCCCGGCGGTTCACCGCGCCGTCGACGCTCGCTTTTCCCCGTCGGTCAAGACCGAAAACGTCAAGGTCGCGCGGCGGCAGCCGGACGGGAGCCGATAAAAGACGTGATACTGCGGCGGCACGGTCACGGCGTACTCCTCGGGTTCCCCGTCGTTCACGCCGACGGAAAACGCGTCGCAAATCTCGGGCGGGCGGTCGATCCCCTCGATCGGGCGGCAGATCAGCGTCACGCCGCGGTGCGTCATACGGAACCCGACGCCGTCGGGCTCGGGGCGCGACAGGGTGTGCAGGCAGAGCGTGATCCCGCCCGGCGCATCGGTTTCAAACTCGTCCGTCACGGTAAGGGTACGGTCGGAGAGCGCAAATCCGCGCGTCCATTTCACCGGGACGGGGTAGGCGTCGCCCGCCTCGACCGAAGCCGAAAGGACGCTTCCGTCGTCCGACACAGCGAGGATCCGTCCGACGGCGCGACGGTCGTTCTCGTACTGTCCGACGCCGCCGAAGAGCGGGACGTTATGCGCCCGCGAAGTGTTGGTCCACTCGCGGTGGTGTTTCGAGCCGTAGCGCCGTCCGAAGTAGCCCGACGGCGAAAGCAGCGCGACGCCGCCGTAGAACAGAGCGAAACCGCCCTGGTCGGGGTGGCGGTGGGAGTCGGAGCCGTATTTCGACGCGCGGATCAGGCAGACCGTGTTTTCTCCCGGATGCTCGGGCGCGGTGCGCATGGAAATCAACCCGGTGTCGGGAAACACGGTCAGGCGCCCGGGTTCGGGCGCCTGCGTCTCGCGCGGCGTCGGCAGAAACAGATCGAGCAGATGCAGTTGATAGTACGCAGGGTTTTCCAGTTCCGCACTCTTTTTTTGCGCCGAAGGCGGACCGAAGCGGCGGGCGTAGTAGCGGAACGGATTCTGCGCGAAAAAGCCGGGCCATTCCCGGTCGCTCTCCCCGGGACTCCAGTAGCCGTCCCCGAAGGGGTGGTTCTCGGCGGCGGGATCGGCGAAGGTCAGAAGGAAACGCGTCAGGTTGCGGTAGAAGGGACGGGCGAACAGACTTTTTCCCGTATAGCGTTCGACCGCCGAAAAGAACGGCAGGAACCAACGGACGTAACTCGTCGCGTAGAACGGTCCCTCCGCCCAGCCGCCGTCGTCCCCGCCGTAATGCGGGAAGATCCCGCCGTAGATCTTGAGGGCGTAGGAGAGCCAGCGAAGACAGGTGTCCCGGTCGACGGCGTCGGTATCCGAGAGGATCAGCGCCGCTTCGCCGAGATAGGCGGGAAGCCGCCCCGCGTGGGAGTTTCCGGGGTGCGAAAGATAGTCGACCGAAAGCAGACGCCGCTCGCACTGGCGGGCGTACGCCGCGACAGCGGATTCGACGAGCGCGCGTTCTCCCTCCGAAAGCAGCGGGTAGAGCAGGTCGTAGACCGAGGGCAGACAGCGCGCAAGCGAAAGTCCGATCTCGTCGCGCGAACCGTCCTCAAGCGAACACTCGGCGTCGGGATCCCACGAAGCAAACGCGAGCAGACGCGCCTTCGCGGCTTCCCCGAACCGAACGTCGCCGAACAGGGCGTACCCGAGCGAGAGCGCGACCAGATCACGGTCGCACGCGCAGCGGAACAAACCGAAATACTCCCGGAACGGGAGCGCGGCGGGATCGTGGAGAAAGCGCGGCGCTTCGATCGGCGCGCACAGGAGCGCGCGTTCCGCGGTTCTGCGGAGCGTCGCCGCTTCGGTCGTCCGTTCGACAAGCAGTCCCGGCAGATCGGCGGGTGAAAACAGATGGCGCGGGTGCCCCTTCGGCACGCCGGCAAGCGTCTCTTCCGCCGTCGGGCGCGGGAAGGGGATCGCGTCGGGGGCGACGGTAAAGCGCGTCTCCCCGCGGTGGGTATCCCCGCGAAACACGTCCCAGACGTATTCGCCCGCGTCGAGCGGACGCATCGGGACAAAACAGTTTTCGGTGCAGGTCGCCCGGATGACCTCGCCGCCGGCGTTCCGGACCACAACGACGTACGGTCCCTCTCCCGGTTCGGGCAGCCAAGAGAAGCAGGGCGGCGTTTCATAAACCGTCGCGCCGTCCCCGGGCGCGGGGAACAGATCGTCGCCCCTCGTCCGATTTCGGTTGTTCCAAAGCGTCACTTTCCCTCTCCTTTTTTCGTCCGGGGGTACCAGCGGTATTCTCCGGTCGCGGGATCGATCTCCCCGACCTGTTTGGCGGGAACCCCCGCCAAAATCGCGTAATCGGGGGTACTCTTCGTGACGACGGCGCCGGCGCAGATCAGGTTGCCGCGCCCGATCTTGCAACCCGGCGTGACCGTGACGTTCGAGCAGTGCCAGGAACCGTCCCCGATGACCACGCTCTCGTCGCCGTCCCCTTCGGTACGGGCGGTGAAAGCGCCGGTCGCGGGATCGAACTTGTGGTTCCCGGCGACGATCGAACAGTGCGGACCGATCAGCACGTCGTCCCCGACCGTCACTTTGCCGTTGAGGTAGCAGTACAGACCGATAAACGACCGCCGCCCGATCCGTTCGGGCGAGACGCGGACGTTCGCGCCCGGGGCGATTTCGGTCTCTTTGCCCCCGAAGCCGAGGATCTCGGCGCGCGCCAGGTTGGACGCCCTGTCGTTCGTCGCGTGGGCGTAGACCGTGAACTTTTCAAATTCTTCCCGCGTCAGTCCGTGAAGGTTCTTTTCGGGCTCCATCGTCGCCACTCCTTTCGCTTGAAAAAAGCGGCGGAAAGACCGGGTGATCTCTCCGCCGCGGCGTGATTACGCCTTGACTTTCATGAAACTCTTTTTCCCGCGGCGAACGAGTTTGCCGTCGGCGAACCCGTCCCGGGCGTAGGTCGTTCTGATGTCGGTGACGCGTTCTCCGTCGACCGTGACGCCGCCCTGTTCGACCGCGCGGCGCGCTTCGGATTTCGAGGGGACCAGTCCCGCCCGGACCAGAAGCGTCAGAACGTCGATCGCGCCGTCGGTGAAGTCGCCGTCTTCAAGCGTCAAGGTCGGGACGTCGCCGCCCTCTCCCGCGCCGCCGAAAAGCGCCTTGCCGGCGTTCTTTGCCTTCTCGGCTTCCTCTTCTCCGTGAACCGTTTTTGTCAGTTCGTAAGCGAGGATCTCCTTCGCCTCGTTCAGACGGCTGCCCTCCCACGTCTCCATCTCGGCGATCTGCTCGAGCGGCAGGAAGGTCAGCATCCGGATACATTTCAGGACGTCGGCGTCCCCGACGTTCCGCCAGTACTGATAGAAGTCGTAGGGCGAGGTCTTCTCGGGATCGAGCCAGACGGCGTTGCCCGCGGTCTTGCCCATCTTCTTGCCCTGCGAGTCGGTCAGCAGCGTGATCGTCATCGCGT
>CAMZBE010000039.1 GCA_947304475.1 uncultured Clostridia bacterium | reverse complement strand
CTGAAAGACGTCCCGATCGGAGGGGTTGCGACGGTTCTGCGGCTGCACGGCGAGGGCGCGGTGCGGCGGCGGATCATGGACATGGGACTGACGCGCGGGACCGAGGTCCGGGTGCGGAAGGTCGCGCCGCTCGGCGATCCCATCGAGATCACCCTGCGCGGGTACGAACTGTCGATCCGCAAAGCCGACGCCGACATGGTCGAGGTCGAGTAAAACAAGCCCGATTTATTTTTTGGCCGTACGGTTAGCCGAGGGCAACCGTGCGGGAAAGGAGAAACAAGAATGCGTATTGCACTTGCGGGGAACCCCAACAGCGGGAAAACGACGCTGTTCAACGCTTTGACGGGTTCCAACCAGTTCGTCGGAAACTGGCCGGGGGTGACGGTCGAGAAGAAAGAGGGGAAACTGAAACGGCACGACGGCGTCGTGATCACCGACCTGCCGGGTATCTATTCGCTCTCTCCCTACACGCTCGAAGAGGTCGTCGCCCGGAATTACCTGATCGGGGAGCGCCCCGACGCGATCCTGAATATCCTCGACGGCACCAACCTGGAACGGAACCTGTACCTGACGACCCAACTGACCGAACTCGGGATCCCGGTGGTGGTCGCGGTCAATATGATCGACCTCGTGAACAAGCACGGCGATAAGATCGATATCGCCGAACTGTCGCGCCAACTCGGCTGCCGCGTGGTGGAGATCTCCGCCCTGAAGGGCGCCGGCGTCATGGAAGCGGCGGAAGCGGCGATCGAGGCGGCGAAGGGAAGTAAGACCGTCCCGCAGCACACCTTCTCGGGCCCCGTCGAACACGCGCTCGCCCATATCGAAGAGGCGGCGCTCCACGGTCTTCCCGAAGAGCGGCAGCGCTGGTACGCGATCAAGGTGTTCGAAGGAGACGACAAGGTTCTTGCGGACTTAAAGATCCCCGCCGAGACCATGGCGCATATCAAAGAGGACGTCGCCGCAGCGGAACGCGAACTCGGAGACGACGCCGAAAGCATCATCACAAACGAACGGTATCTTTACATCGCAGGCGTCATCAAGGCGTGCTACAAGAAGAAAAAGACCGGTGGGAAAACCACGTCGGATAAGATCGACAGGATCGTGACCAACCGCTGGCTCGGTCTTCCGATTTTCGCGCTCGTGATGTTTTTGGTCTATTGGATTTCGATGGTGGCGGTCGGCGCCGCCGCGACCGACTGGACGAACGATTGTCTGTTCGGCGACGGCTGGCATATGTTCGGGATCGGCACTTCGAAGTATGAGGACGCCGCCGGAGATTACGAGGCGGCGATGAACGCCGCAGCGGCGTTTGACGTCGAGATAGACGCGGAAGCCGAGGACTTTGATCCCGACGAGACGCTCGCGCGTCTAAGCGCCCGTCTGACCGAGCCCGCCGAGGCGACCGCTACGGTCGAGGTCGAGGACGAAGAAACCCTCGAGCCGATCGAGATCACCGTCTACTTCGACGCGGTGCCGGAAAAGGCGGGGGACGACGTCAACGCGATGTCCTATCGCGACGCGGTCGCCTACTTTGAGGAAACCGGCTTCGACGAACCCGATCCCGCCGACTACGGCGCGTGGGTGCCGGGTATTCCCGCTCTGCTCGGGAAAGGCCTCGATGCGGCGAACGCCCCCGAGTGGCTCTCCGGTCTGATCCTCGACGGTATCGTCGCGGGTGTAGGCGCGGTGCTCGGCTTCGTTCCGCAGATGCTGGTCCTGTTCCTGCTTCTCGCGATCCTCGAGGCGTGCGGGTACATGGCGCGTATCGCCTTCGTGCTCGACCGGATCTTCCGCCGCTTCGGTCTGTCGGGCAAATCCTTTATCCCGATGCTGATCGGCACGGGCTGCGGCATCCCCGGGATTATGGCGTCGCGCACTATCGAAAACGAGCGCGACCGCCGCATGACCATTATGACCACGACCTTCATCCCTTGCGGTGCGAAGGTACCGTTTATCGCGATGATCGCGGGCGCGATCTTCGGCGGTTCCGCCTGGGTGGCGACCTCTGCCTACTTTATCGGCATGGCGGCGATCATTGTCTCCGGCGTGATCCTGAAGAAGACAAGACCGTTTGCGGGCGATCCGGCTCCCTTCGTTATGGAACTGCCCGCCTATCACCTGCCGACCGTCGGCAACGTGCTCCGCTCGATGTGGGAACGCGGCTGGTCGTTCATCAAGAAAGCCGGGACCATTATTCTGCTCTCGACCATCGTGGTCTGGTTCTTCTCGTTCTTCGGCGTGGTGGACGGCTCCTTCCGGATGCTTGCGGAAGATGAACTCGAATATTCGATGCTCGCCAAGATCGGTATTCCGTTCGCCTTCCTGTTCCGTCCGCTCGGCTTCGGTACCTGGCAGGCGGCGACCGCCTCGGTCACCGGGCTCGTGGCGAAGGAGAACATCGTCGGCACGATGGGCATTCTCTACGGCGCCGGCGCAACCAGCACCTACGCTGCTCTGCGCGCCGCGTTCTCGGGCGTGACCGCCTACTCCTTCCTGATCTTCAATCTGCTTTGCGCGCCCTGCTTCGCCGCGATCGGCGCGATCAAGCGCGAGATGAACAACCCGAAGTGGACCTGGTTCGCGATCGGGTACCAGTGCGGGTTCGCCTACGCCGTTTCGCTTATCGTCTATCAGATCGGCTCGATCTTCGACGGCAGTTTCGCGTCGGGATCGGCGGCGACGACGGTCGGACACGTGATCGGTTTGGTCGCTTCGATTGCCCTGCTCGCCGGAGCGGTTTATATGCTCTTCTTCCGCAAATACCGCGAGGCGGACAAACTCGAACGTAAGGTCAACGTGAACGAATAACGAAACCGAAAGGGGGAATCCACCGTGTTTTCGTGGTTGTCGTCCAACTGGCCGACGCTTCTGATCGTCGTGATCCTGCTCGCCGTCGTGGCGGGGAGCGTCTTCGCGATCCTGCACGGCAGGAAAACGGGGAAGTCCTCCTGCGGGTGCAACTGCGGGCACTGTCCGATGAGCGGCGCCTGCCACAAAAAGTAAACCGTCGGCAGTCTGCCGACGACACGAAATACAAGACGCCGTTTTGCGGCGTCTTGTCCGTTTTCTCCGATAATTACGGTCGGTTTCTTGACATTTTTTGCGAAAAGTGATATAGTATTCTTATTAAAATGGAAAAGTCTTTTTTAAGAAGGACAACACAATGCAAAAATCGCAAAACAAACCGCAAAAGATTTCTTCCTTTGTCAGAAACGTCGAACAACTGACCTTCGTGCGCGCCGTGCGCGGGGGACTCGTGAACATGATCCCCGTACTGATCATCGGCGCGTTCGCTCTGGTGCTCCGTTTCCTGCCGATTGACGGTTACCGCAACTTTATCCAGACCTTTGCGGGCGGGGTGTTCGACAAGATCTTCCTCTACGTCAACAGTGCGACCTTCGGCGTCCTGTCGGTCTTTATGACCTACTCGATCAGCCGCTCGTATATGAAGGCCAAGGCGGATACCGAGACCGTCAACGGCGGCGCCGTCTTCGCCTCTCTGCTCGCGTTCTTTTTGCTCGCCGGGGCGTTTCTCGACGACTTCGGCACCGTGCAACTCGGCGTCAAATCCATGGTGCTCGCCATCGTCGCCGGGCTGGGCGCGTCTGCGCTCTATCTGAAAGCCGACCGGTTCTTCCGTCGCCGTCGGACTTACCTTTTTTCGCCCGGCGCCGATCGCGAGTTCAACCGAATGCTCGCGTCCTTTTTCCCGGTTCTGGTCGTGGCGGTGACTTTCGGCGTCCTGAACACGCTTATTCTGTACGTTTCGCACGCAAGTTCCATTCACGCGCTCTATATCCGCGCGATGAACGCGCTCTTTTCCCCCGGCGGGGAAACCCCCGGTTTCTTTAAGGGCTTCTTCTTCGTTCTGGTGTCCTCGATCCTTTGGTTTTTCGGCGTGCACGGCAGCGACGCGCTCGAGGGCGTAATGGACACCTACTTCAAGAACGGGTTGGAGAACGGTGAGATTTTAAGCAAGGAATTCTTCGACTGCTTCGTTTTGATGGGCGGCTGCGGCACGACCATCTGCTTGCTCATCGCTCTGCTCGCATTCTCACGCAACCGCGCCCAGCGGCGGCTCGGGCTGACGGCGGCGTTCCCGATGATCTTCAACGTCAACGAACTGATGGTCTTCGGGCTTCCGATCGTTTTCAACCCCATCATGCTGATCCCCTTTCTCGCGGTGCCGCTCGCCTGCTATTCCGTGTCCTATCTCGCCGTCTATACCGGAATCGTTCCGCATATCGCGAACACGGTCGACTGGACGACGCCGATCCTGCTCGGCGGCTTCAAGGCGTGCGGGATCCGGGGACTGCTTCTGCAACTGTTTTTGGTTTTGATCGGCGTCGCGATCTACTTTCCGTTCGTGCGTCTGCTCGACCGCGAGTCGGAACGCAACAGCCGCGAGCATTTCTCGATGTTCATGACCTTCTTCCGCGAGCACGAGCAGGATCTGCAGAACAAGCGCGTGACCGACCTCGACAACGTCTACAGCGACGTGGCGAAGGCGCTCTGCGCCGATCTGCGCGATGGGCTCTCCCGCCACATGACGCTCTACTATCAGCCGCAGTACCACTACGACGGTCACTGCGTCGGCGTCGAGGCGCTGCTTCGTTGGAAACACCCGATCCACGGGATCCTCTATCCGCCGCTGGTCATCAAACTGGCGACCGAATCGAACCTGCTCGACCGTTTTGAAGAGGCGGTGATCGCAAAGGCGCTCGCCGACCGCCCCGCGATCCTTGCCAGATTCGGCGAGGACGTCAAACTCTCGATCAACGTGACCGGCGGGACCATCGCCACCCCGCGCTTCATCCAGTTCTGCAGAAAACTGAACGAGCAGAGCCCCTTCAAGGGAAAGAACGTCTGCCTCGAAGTCACCGAGCAGACCGCGCTTGATCTCGGGGAAGGGACGCGCGATCAATTGAACGAACTGCGCAAAATGGGACTCTTGCTCGCAATCGACGATTTTTCGATGGGGCAGACCTCGCTCCACTACCTGAAGGATAACCTCTTCGACGTCATCAAAATCAACGGTTCGTTAGTCCGCGGACTGAATACCAGTCAGAACTGCCGCGAGATCATCTCTTCGATCACCACGCTTTCGCGTTCGCTCTCCCTCCCCGTCATCGCCGAATTCGTCGAGACCGCCGAACAGCGCGAGATCCTGCACGAAATCGGCTGTGACCGTTATCAGGGATACCTCTACTCCCCCGCGGTTTCCTTAGATTAAAGGGAAAATCGCAACCGCCCCCGTTAGGTCAGCCTCGTAAGAAAAAACCGTGAAAAGGAAAAACCGCTTATGAACCGTTTGACTGCCGGAAGACGGAAGCGCCTCGGCGGTGTTTCCGCATCGGGGGCGACGAATTCGCCGCGATCGTCAAGCGCGTCACCCGCGCCGATATGGATCGCCGGCTCACGTGGTTCAACGAGCGGCAGAAGGAAATGAATATCAGCGTCGCCGTCGGGCTCGCCTATACCGAGGAGATCGGGGACACCAACTTCCGAGACATGTTCCTTGTCGCCGACCGGAATATGTATTCCGACAAGATGCGGGCGCACAGTACGAAAAAGATTTCCGGCGTCTGATAGCCGTCTCCCGTCGGAAAAGGGAAGACGGGGCGGGCATTTTGCCCGCCCCTGCGTTTTCTCTTTCGCTTGGTCGCGGCTTTCAACTTGACTTTTCGCGCGCCGCGTGCTATAATGCTACGATGAAAGAATATCTCTTTTCTGTTAGGGAGAACTGACGTAATGAAAATCCTGGTTGCCGGTAACGGCAAAGTAGGCGAGACGCTGACCAAGGAACTTGCGGACGAGGGACACGATCTGATCCTGATCGACCGTGACGCCGCGGTACTGGAAGCGACGGCGGGCAAGTACGACGTGATGACGCTGCAGGGCAACTGCGCCTCGATGGAGACGCTACGCGACGCGGGGATCGGCACCGCCGATCTGCTCATCACCTCGACGGGTTCGGACGAACTCAACCTGCTGACCTGCCTGACCGCCCACTCCATGAACGGAAAACTGCATACCATCGCCCGGATCCATAACCCCGAATATATGGGGCAGGTCTACGAGATGCGGGACCGGTTCGGTCTTTCGATGACCTTCAATCCCGAGCGGCAGACCGCCGTCGAGATCGACCGTCTTCTGAAATTCCCGGGCTTTCTGAAGCGCGACACCTTCGCGCACGGGCGTCTTGAGATCGTCGAACTCAAGATTGACGCGCAGAGCAAACTGTGCGATCAGCCCCTGTCCAATCTGCCGGGGCTCATCAACTGCCGCGCGCTGATCTGCGCGGTTTTGCGCGAGGGCGTGACCTACACGCCGAACAGCGGGCATTTTATTCTGAAGGAGGGCGACCGGATCTTCGTCACCGCCTCGTCGGACGACCTGTCCACGCTGCTCCGCAACCTCGGGATCGTGACGCACAAAGTCAAGCGCGTGATGCTGGTCGGCGGCGGGACCGTCAGTTACTATCTGGCGGAGATGCTGCTTGCCCGTCACGTATCGGTCTCGGTCGTCGAGCGCGATCCCGCCCAGGCACGCTACCTCTCGGAAGTATTGCCGGGCGCCGACGTCATTCTCGGCGACGCGTCGCGCCAGACGCTGCTCGACAGCGAGGGGATCGCCGACACCGACGCGGTCGTGTCGCTTACCGGACTTGACGAGTTGAACGTTCTGGTTTCGCTCTACGCCAACCGGCGCGGGATCCCGCAGACCATCACCAAACTCGGGCGTATGGAAGATACCAGTATGATCGAGAACCTTCCGGTCGGCAGTATCGTTTCGCCCCGCAAACTGAGTTGTAACAACATCGTCCGCTACGTCCGCGCCATGCAGAACCAGACCGGCGCCGCCGTCGCCGTCCACCATATCGCGGACGGGCAGGCGGAAGCGATCGAGTTCCACCTCGACGGCTCCGCGGCGAACACCGACGTCCCGCTGAAGAACCTGTCGCTGAAACCGAACGTCCTGATCGCCGGGATCCTGCGCGGCAGCGAGGTCATTATCCCCGGCGGTCATTCGACCTTCCGCGCCGGCGATACCGTCGTGATCGTGGTCAGCGGCGACACCGTGCTTCTCCGGTTCAACGACATTTTCGAGTGACGGAGGGCGCGTATGAACTATAAGATGCTCGGGCGTTTTATCTCGATGATCCTCGCGATCGAGACTGCGTCCATGATCCCCGCCCTTCTGATCTCGCTCTTCTGCCGCGAGAGACGCCCGGTGATCGGGTTCCTCGTCGCGATGGCGGCGGCGGGCGTCACAGCGGCGATCCTCTATCTGCTTACCCGCGGCGCCGGTACCGATTTCTACGCCCGCGAGGGTATGGTCTGCGTCGGCGTCAGTTGGCTTGCTCTCTGCCTGTTCGGCTGTCTCCCGTTCGTCGTTTCGGGCGCGATCCCGAACTTCATCGACGCGCTCTTCGAGACGGTTTCGGGCTTCACCACCACCGGTTCGACCATCGTGCCGAGCCCGTCCTCTCTCCCGAAAGGGATCCTCTACTGGCGGAGTTTCAGCCACTGGTTGGGCGGTATGGGCGTGCTGGTCTTCCTGCTCGCTCTGGTCCCGGTCAGCGGGCGCAACGAGGGCTATACGCTTCACATTCTCCGTGCCGAGAGTTCCGGACCTTCGGTCGGCAAACTGGTGCCCAAAATGCGCCAGACGGCGACGGTGCTCTATCTGACCTATATCGCGCTGACCGTCCTGAACTTCATCTTCCTGCTTTGCGGGGGGATGTCCCCCTTCGACTCGGTCTGTACCGCGTTCGGCACCGCCGGTACCGGCGGCTTCGGGACGAGGGACACCAGCATCATGGAGTTCAGCCCCTATATCCAGATCGTTTGCACCGTCTTCATGTTCCTTTTCGGTATCAATTTCTCCATGTATTACCTGATCCTGCTCCGGCGCGTGCGCTCGGTGTTCAAGGACGAGGAACTGCGCTTCTACGTTCTGACCGTGTTCGGCAGTGCGGGACTGATCGTCTGGAACCTGCTTCGCAACAACGTCTACGGCGTTGGCGATTCGATCCGTCACGCCTTCTTCCAGGTCGTGTCGATCATCACCACGACGGGCTTTTCGACCGCCAACTTTGAAAACGACTGGCCCGCCTTCTCGCAGGCGATTCTCTTGATCCTGATGGCGGTGGGCGCCTGCGCCGGCAGCACCGGCGGCGGGCTCAAATGCTCGCGCGTCATCATGCTCTTCAAGATTATGAAGCGCAACATCGGCGAAGTGATGCACCCGCAGAAGGTCAAGACCGTGCGGCTCTCGGGCAAACCCGTCCCCGAAAAGATCCTCGCCAACACCAACGCCTATTTCGCCGCCTACATCCTTCTGATGGTGGGGAGTTTCTTCCTGGTTTCGATCGACAGTTTTATGCTCGGCAGTCCCTTCGGCTTCACCGAGAACTCAACCGCCGTCCTCTCCTGCTTCAACAACATCGGACCGGGCTCGGCAAGATCGGACCGTCGTCCAACTTCTCGCAGTTCGGGATCCTCTCGAAGTGCGTGCTGATTATGGATATGTTGGCGGGACGTCTGGAGATCTTCCCGATCATCGTTCTCTTCAGCCGCAAGTCGTGGCAGAGAGGTTGACGCGCGGACGAGGCGGAGATTGAAAAACGAACGCGTTTTTCAGATTTCAAGATATTTTTACCTTTTTCGCCTTTCCACATTGTTGAACGCATATTAAGGATGAGAACCGTCCGCAAAACGCGGACGGTTCTCTCCATTTATTTCAATTCGTTTTTCTAATTGCAAAAAGTGTTGCACTTCACTTGACAATTCATCGACTTATTTCCCGACTCTCTCTTTCACGCCGAATTGAGAGAGCCACTCAACGCTCGGG